>JBARVK010000297.1:0-14037 GCA_049646225.1 Nodosilinea sp. | reverse complement strand
CAATAGTTCCCTTTGGGGCATTTTGATCCGCGCTAGCAGTTGCCAATAATCCATTTTGGGTAAAGCTTATACTATAAACTGGGCTCTTTTGTTCAGTAAGAATTTTCTGGTAGGGGGAATCTAAATCCCATAATTTTACAGTGTTGTCGTCACTGGCAGTGGTCAACACGGTACCTGTGGCATTGAAGTCGAGTCCGTTGAGACGACCTTCATGGCCTTCCAAACTGAGGATCTCTTGGCCAAAACGGTTCCAGATTTTTGCCGTGTTATCTTTGCTGGCGGTGGCAATTTCGGTGCCGTTGGGGCTAAATTGAACCGCTGTAACTCCGGCAGAGTGGCCGGTAAGAACAGTCTCTGGCTCCAAAAGTTTTGATTCATTAGAATCTAGCTGGCGAATTTCGACGGTGCCATCGTCTAGGGCGATCGCCAACCAGACCCCAGGAACCAACCATTCTCCACCCCTGCTAAAACTTAGATGCAGAATAGAACTAGGAAAGTTCTCGACGGTCTGGAGTGGCTTGCCGTTACTGTCCCAAAGCACGACGGTTGGATTAGTTCCGCGCGTTCCCGCTACTAGAAATCGCCCATCAGGGCTGTAGGCAACGGCATCGACTTCACCCTGAGGCTCCTTTAACGTTTCCAGCAGGCGACCGTTCAAATCCCAAATCTTGACAGTGCCATCGTCGCTGGCGGTAGCCAACTGCTCTTTTGTGGGGTGAAAGCTCACTTCCCGCACTACTTTCTGATGTCCATTTTGCCCATGGCCAAGGGGTTGTAGAGACTTTTTATGCCGAGACCACAGTGTCACCTTCCCGGCATGGTCTGCAATGGCCAAGATAGAGCCGTCGAGACTGAACTTCACATAGGAAAAGGGTTGCTCCTGCTCTATTAAGGTATCTAGTTCTTCACCCTGGGATGTCCAAATCCTCACCTTACTGCCCCAATCTGCGGTAGCAATGAGTTGGTCTTCCGGTAATTTGTCGGGACTAATAGCTACACTATCCACACCCTGACTGTGGCCCGATAGGTTGCCCTGCTCCCGCACCCAATAAACGGCTTGGGAGACAACCTGGAGAGCATCGGCTTGAAGGGTGGGATCGTTTCGGAACCAGAAGGAGTCTTGCAGGCGATCGCCCGCCTCTAGGGCCGCCACCAAGGTATCAAGGGAGTGGCGATTGGCGATAAAGCTGGCATTGGCAGCGGTAGTCAGGGCTTCGATTTCCTGCCGCTGGGCCGCTCGCCAACCCAGCGTAGCGGCGGTACCCAACCCGATAATGACGGCTAAAGCAGTGCCTGCACCAATGGCAAAATTGCGATAGAGGCGCAGTTCTTGCTGACGGCGTTCTTCTTGTTCGCGGCGCTGGCGATCGCGCTCGTCTACCGCTGCTTGAATAAACTCGCTCTCGGCAGCGTCCAGGCCGCCAAACAGGGCCGTGAACACCCCCTCTTGCTGAAGTTCCACCACCTGCTCTAGCTTAGAGCCGCGCCAGAGTTCGTCACTAGCCTGTTTGGGGTCGGTTTGGGTGAGGGTGTGCCAGTGCCGTGCCTCATCAGAAAGCCGGTGTTTCAGGTTGATGACCGCCTGGTTTTCCGTCAGCCAAGTTTGCAGCCTAGACCACGACCGGATCAGGGTCTCATGGGCGAGTTCTACGGTAGCTTGAGGGGAGGCTGCCCCGTTATGCCAGTCTTCTGTTGGTTGGCTAGGGCGGTCGACTCGATCGTGAGCATTGTCATTGCCTCTCTGCCAATTACTCACCAGCAGATTGGCATCAATCAGGTGAATGAGTACACGGCGGGTTTCTGGATCGGCGAACTGGGAGAGGTAAGCCCGACGGCTGACCGCTTTGCTTGACCCCTCCGAACTGTCACGGGAGGTCGAGGTATCGACCAGGCTGAGAAAAATTTGCCGGGCCCGACGCTGGTCGGCGGGCGATAGCCGATCGTAGATTTCGTTAACGTGCCGACGCAGGGCACCCTGCACCCCTTCAATTGCCCAGTAGGTGTCACAGCAGATCAGTCGGTCTTCTAGAGGAGCGTTCTTCCAGAGTAGATCTAGGGTGTATTGCAGCAGGGGCAACTCGCCTGGCTGGGCCTGCAAATCGTTGAGAATTTCCCGCAGCAGCCCTTCCTGGAAGGCGACGCCGTGTAGATTAGCAGGGTTGGCGATCGCCCGCTGCAGGTCCTCCCGGCCCATGTTGGTGACAAATCGCAGGTAGCGCTCAGTCAACTGCCCCAACTCGCGATAGGGCGCAAACTGATCGAGAAAGTCGGCTCGCATGGCCAAGATCAGGTAGAGCGATCGCGAGCTGGTGGCGGATGCAGACTGCCCCTGCGGACCCGCCATCCAGCGCTGGAGATTCAGCAAACTGGCGATAAAGGCCTCCCGCTTTTGGGGATGGCTGATCGTAAACAATTCCTCAAACTGGTCAACGAAAATTACCCAGGGGGTATTGGGTGCCTGAAGCTGCTGAACCACCTGGATCAGGGTATCGCCATCACCACGGCGAGCTAGCCTGGCCTCAGCCTGCTTAAAGTGGCCCAGCAAACTGGCGTAAAGCGAGTCAAAGGGATCTTCATCGGGGGTAAAAACCAAATCAACCAGATCCGCTCCCTGCTTGTCTACCAGCTTGGGGATCACCCCAGCCCGCACCAGCGATGATTTTCCGCTGCCGGAGGCCCCCAGCAAAATTAGACAGCGATGGGCTATCAGGTGGGTGAGCAGCTCCGCGACCAGCGATTCGCGGCCAAAAAATCGCTCGCGATCGGTGGCCTCAAATTTCTTCAGCCCTTTATAGGGTGAGGCGGGAATCAGAGGGCGTGACTGCACCCCCGCCATTGAGGAGTGCTGGATAATTTGAGTTTCGATGTGGGTCTGGGAAAAGTCGACCCGGTGCCCCGCCCCCTCAACGTGAAAGTCGCGGCCAACCTGCACATCCTGGGATTGGCGACTGTCTGCACCGGGCTGATGAGACGCTTCATTCATAGGACAAACCAGGCTTTCGCGACCAGAGCAGACACTTTACTAACGGGCTCAGCTAGAACCTGAACCCCGTCTAGCCCTTTTTTTAGCGCTGTAACTGCCTGGTCAATTAATCCTTTGTCGGGTTCTGGTTTTTGCAGCTCGTCTTCCAGGGTGTTGAGGGGAACAGCGGCGGTTTGCTTTTCGATCGCATTGAGTTCTGAGGTGGCGATCGCCTGCTTGAGCTCGGCGATCGCCGCAACGACGACCTGTAACTCTTGTGCTGAAGCGGACGGTTCCGGTAAACGGTTCTGCCCCGAACCCACGGTCGTTAGGGTTTGGCTGAAGTCCGCAGTCGTTCCATCTCCCTGGATCTGAAAATCTCGGCCCACAGAGAAAGCCTGGGTCTGCCTTGCCGACTGCTCCGCCTCCGATGAGGAATTAGAGACAGCCAATACCCCAAGGAGCTTGGATTTTAGATCATCCTTTTCGGCTATTGATAGGGCTTCAATCGAAGCAATAATCTGATCGACCGTTAGCTTAAACATGGCTTCTGCACCCAGCTGAAGGACTCATACCCTGAAAAAACTGTTGGCACAAATCAAAGGCCCAGAACCTGTCAAGGTGCCTTTGAGCCTGCCTAAGCTGACGAGCGCACGCGTTCCCTGGCGCGCAACGAGCTAGCGATTTGCTTGATCAAGACGTTAGAATCTCGACGATTGAACCAGTAGGAGGGTGGGTGAACTTCAGACCTTCTGCCTGCAATTTAAACTCACCTAATCTCTGAATAGAACAAAACCAAACCGTTTTGTTGTCTTTGTTAACGCAATTTAAATATCCTCGCTGTACTAATTTGTACCCTTCGCCGCCGTTAATTGCCACCTGTTTAATGGTTATCTAGACCGCAGAGCAGCGGCAGTGCTACGCCAGGGATGGCCCGTCCAGGTCCACTGGATGTCAGCCTACAGCCCGGCACATGTCGGCTCGATGCGTTCGCGAGCTTGCCGATGCCAGCGGCAACAGCCTCCCTACCGTCACCCACCAATTTATTCCCGACGATGCAGGCGATCGCATTCCCCTCAGCGTCGATATCGGGCGCGCCCTCGGTCCCAGCCTCTACCTGCGCCTTGGAGATATATTCGATAGACAAACCAGCCCCTCGATGATTGGGGGCCTGACGTTTGACCTGTAGAATCTTAGCGATAGCAACAGCTAGCGGGTTTAGGGTTCACGGTAATGCCCTGCCCTAACCCCCTGAGGCCAAAGCCTATCGCCCAATTGCTTTGACCAACCCAATGCCGCCAAAGTAAAGAAACAGCACCGCCCCCGCCAGCAGGCTCTGGGTGACCGGGTCGGTCGAGGGGGTCAGCACCGCCCCCAGCACCGCCGCCCCCAGCAGCACGTAGCGCCAGCCCTTGACCATCTGCTCAGAGTTGACAATCCCCAGCAGCCCCAGCAGCATCTGCAAAATTGGAATTTGAAAGGCCAGCCCGGTACTAAACAGCAGCAGCAGCACAAACTCAAAGTAGCGATCGATCGACCACAGCTGCTCGACGACATCGGCCCCGTAGCTAATAAAGAAATTGAGCGCCGCCGGAATCAGGGCCACGTAGGCAAACGCTAGCCCCGCAAAAAACAGTACGCTAGACCCCAATACCAGTGGCCCAATCAGCCGTCGTTCGCGGCGGGTTAGCCCCGGCAGCACAAACATGACGATTTGATAGAGAATAAACGGGCTTGCCGCCACTAGGCCGCTGTAGCCCGCCACCTTAAACGAGACAAAAAAGTATTCCCCCGGCGAGAGCTGCAAAAACTTGACTCCCTGGGCCGGCACCTCCAGCAGCGCCACAATGGGCTTTACCTGCCAGAAGCACGCCACAATGGCCAGCACCACCGCAATTAAGCTGTAAAAAATGCGCTGCCGCAGTTCTTCCAGGTGGTCAAACAGCGACATCTCGACATCGTAGGGGGCTTCGTCGATGTCAACCGCCGGGTTGGCAGCGGCACCGGAGGGGCCAGCCGACCGGGTAGCGGCGGTGTCAAGCTCGGTGGGCGGTGTCATAGGTCGGGCAGATGAACAGTAGGAGAATCGCTTCTATTGTAGGCCCATACTTTAGCGGTGTTGGCGTTTAGGGCTGAAGCCATCCCTAGGGCGACTGCACAGTCTCCAGATCAGACTCAGGGGTCAGGGTTAGGGTTTTAACCACCCCCGAGTTGCCCATGACCACCGCCCGATCGCCATTGACCGATAGCTCTACCCCACCCGCATTGCCGGTTCTAAAGACCACGCTAGTTTGGGCCGTCCAGGTTTCTGCAAAGCCGCTTTCAGCGGTGCCTTCATAGACATTCTCACCGTCGGCTACCACGCTCAGCCAGGCGCGATCGCTCAAATTAGCGCTGACGACAACAGGGGCCTCCTGGGGCGCGCTGGCGCTATCGTCCTCATCGGTTAAGTCCTCGGTCGATGGGGCCTCAGCCTCGGCGTCGACAATCGGTTCATCGGCGATCGCTTCAGGCGCATCAGTCGCTGATTCAGTGCCTAGCCCGCCCGTTTGAGAGGTCACGCTACTGCGACCAAACAGGCCCCAGGCTCCGAACCCCAGGGCTGCCGCCAAAGCACCTAAAATGAGCAACAGCGGTAGCGAGAATGATTTTGAAGAGCGCTCCATCGCAATCGGAGGCGCTTTTTCTGCGAGGGTTGTGCTAGCAGGAGGCTCTGGCCGTGGCGCAGCGCCGTTAGTATTGGCGACATCGGCCCGCTCAACCAGCTCTGGGGTTGGCAGTACTTCGACTGGCGTGACCCGAAATTCCTTAGAAATAGTTTGTCCATCTAGGCCCAGGGCCTCAGCATAGCGACGAATGAACCCCTGAATAAAAATGGGTTCTGGCAGCGCAGCCTCTTGCCCCGACTCCAGCGCCTGCAGCAGAGCTGGGCGAATAAAGATTTGGTTGGCCAACACATCAATGGACAACCCCTGCTCTTGTCGCACCTGGCGCAGATACGCCCCGATACTCTGGAGCTGCTCGACTTGGGTAGGAGCTAGTTTAGCCACGGCACCTCACTGAACTAGGCTATGGGAAATCACACTGGGGCAACCAGGCCCGAAGCAATATATCCGAACGAAGCCATTCTAATGGGAAACGGTCGCTACCGTAGCCAGGTTAGCTAAAAACCTCTGCGTCCCTCAAAACACCTGATTCCAAGCGTAGACCTCGTAGCTTGTCCAAATTCCATGTTGCCAGTAGGGGTCGCCCTCTACGATCTGACGCACCGCCGTCTCGCTCTCGGCCTCGTAGATGCCAAATACTTTGGTGTTATCAACCGTAGGACCCAGGGCAACCAGCACGCCGCTGTCTTTTTGCTGCTGCAACCCCTGCAGATGGTCTGCCCGGTAGGGGGCGCGCTGTTCCAGCACGTTCTCGCAGTAGGTGCCCCACATTACATACTTTGCCATTTTGGTTAATGCCACTCAATGCCAACCATTCAATCACCGCTGATGGTATCAGACGAGTAGCACTTTATAAAAAAAGTAGGGTAGCTGACTATACAAAAAAGTCTGATCTGGAGGGACTATAGGGACACTTCTACCCAGTTGCTGAAGTGTCATGGCTTTCACGGAAAACGCTGATCTTGCCTGAGATAATTAACTACAGGCAGGATCAGTAAAACTACTTGAAAATGATGCCCCAGGAAAGCCGCGCAGAGATCCACGATTTCTTTCTGGCTATATATCACAAGCTTTTCCGGAATTTGGTCTCAGTCTGCTGAAGGTTCTCTTTACTGGAGCTTTAGTTCAAAATAAGAGAGCTTTGCTGATGCTTTACCTGTTGTCTGAGGGAATTCTTTAGATTAAGCAAAGGACGTTGCCAAGGTCTGTTGTTGTCTCTTTGTTCCGCTAGTCAAGTATTGAGTTTATATGCCAAGTCCAGCTCGGTGCTTGATGCGTTCTCAGATAGTCTCAATTATTGGGCTTGCGAGAGGTTTAACCATGAAACGCTTGATGTCTATGCTAAATCAGGGGCTACACGCTGTCGGTCGAGCCCCAGACCTGTTTCGTCCGCTGCGTCGGTGGGTTAGCCACCTGCGGGTTGAAACGCCCCGTCGGGCCCGTAAGGTAGCCGAACTGATTCCGGCCCAGTGCCCCTTCGAGCGCGATATCGTACTGTGCGGTCGTTCCGTTGCTCATATTCCACCCCTGTGCAAGCTCAACCCCCTCTACAACGAACTGGTCGAACTGCGGTTTCGGGCTCTGTGCTACCTGGCCGACGAGTGCGGCGAAGATATCTCGGCTTACATCTAGCAGAACGGTGGCAGAACGGTAGCTGTCCTGCTACCGAGTGTCTCGGCCTGACGGTGCATGACCTTATTTCGCTGGCTGTATTTCTGAGCCCGATCAGGCTTTGAAAATGGCCCTGTCGATGGTGCATCGCTGCGCGGAGGCACCCTGCAACTTTCATCGCTGGGGTGCAGTGCCAGCGGCATGGGCGATTGTCACAAGATTTTGATGATCCACTGCCAAAATCTTTGTAGGCTTTGTGGGAAAGCCTCCTGCTCTGCCCTGACTGGATAGCGGGGGTGGCCATCCAAACTATGAACCTGTCATGCTCTACGACATTTCGCCCGGTGATCAGCTCGGTGATCAGGAGGACGCGGTAACCCTGCGCCACCGCCATTGGATGCGGCGGGCGCTGGAGCTGGCGGACCTGGCGGGGAATGCCGGTGATGTGCCAGTGGGCGCTGTGGTGATTGGCCCGGGCGAGGTGGTGCTGGCCGAAGCCGGTAACCGCCGCGAGCAAGACCAAGACCCCACCGCCCACGCCGAAGTGTTGGCCCTGCGAGGGGCCGCCCGCCAGTTGGGCAACTGGCATCTCAACGAGTGCACGCTCTACGTCACCCTGGAGCCCTGCCCCATGTGCGCTGGGGCAATTATTTTGAGTCGATTAGGGCTGCTGGTATACGGTACTGCCGATCCTAAATCGGGAGCGGTGCGATCGGTGTTGAACCTGCCTGATGCCCCCTCCTCAAACCATCGGCTGGCGGTCGTGACCGGCATCCTTGCCGAACCGTGTCGCGAGCAGCTGCAGCGTTGGTTTCAGCAGCGTCGCCGGGCCCAGCGCCGTAACCCCCTCTCACCATGACACCGGCTAAACTGTCCTGACCCGGGTTTGCGTCGGAGGGCAGGGGCTATAGGGTGGTACCTGACGAAGGCTAGTTCCCTTTTGTTTCCGAATTGGCGGCTGTGTGGCGGCCAATCCGGGCATACTGGGGAGGCCTGATATCAGCACTGTAGGGTTTAGCCGACCCTGGTTCCTGCAATCCGCTTTCCTATGAAATCTCCTGAGTTTTCTGAATCGTCTGCTGCCGGGTCAAAGGGGGGCGCGATCGCCCCAGAAATTCCACCCACGCGATGGTCAAAGACCGGCCCTGGTGGGCCATCGCGCTGTTCGCCCGTGCTAACCCCGATAGCCTATTTTCTAGGGCAGCACCTGGTGGTGCCCGCTTACTTTGGCCCGATTACGATTATGGGCCAAGACCGGGTGCCCACAAGCGGGCCGGTGATTTTAGCCCCCACCCACCGCGCTCGCTGGGACTCTATTTTGCTGCCCTTTGCCACGGGGCGACATGTCACCGGGCGGGACCTGCGCTTCATGGTCACCGCCGATGAGGTCAAGGGCCTGCAGGGCTGGTTTATTCGTCGGCTGGGGGGCTTTGCGGTCAACGTGCGACGGCCCACGGTGGCCAGCCTGCGCTACGGCATTGACCTGCTGCTGGAGGGCGAAATGCTGGTAATTTACCCCGAGGGGGGCATTCGCCGCGAAGACCGTGTCTACGGGCTCAAGCCCGGCTTAGGCCGGTTGGCGGTACAGGCCGAAGCGGCTGAAGTGGATCTAGGATTGCAGGTTTTACCCGTCGATATTTTCTACGGTGAGGCCTACCCGAGCTGGCGCTGCCCAGTCCAGATTCACATTGGCGAGCCCCTGCGGGTGCAGGGCTACCTCAAGGGGCAAGATGCCCCTGAGGTGCTGAAGGCTGGGGCGCAGCAGCTGACCCACGATCTCCAGACTCGGCTAGAGGCTATGGTGGCTGACCGACAGGCGATCGCTGCCGCCGATCCAGCCTTACCGACTCAGCCTTAACCAAATAGCCTGTGCCCTTGATTGACGTGGGAATTGACGTGGCAACTACAGGACAGTCGGCAGCCGCCGTGGTTTATTAAAGGCATTGGCCCGTAAACCAAGATGTCCTATGTTTGATAACCTCTTTACCACCAATCCGCTGCCCGAGCTGAGCCTTGACCCGCTGCGGCCCCTGAAGGCGGTCATTGTAGGCGCGGGCCAAGTCGGGCTGGCCTGCGCCTACGCCATGGTGATTCAGAACGTGCTGGATGAGCTGGTGCTGGTAGACATCGATCAGGAGAAACTGATCGGCGAGGTGATGGACCTAGAGCAGGGCATGTCATTTATCGAGCCGACGGCTATCACGGCGGGCACCATGGCCGACGGTGCCGGGGCCGATGTGGTGATCATTACCGCCGGGGCGGCTCAAAAGGAGGGGGAAACTCGGCTGGATTTGGTGCAAAAGAACGTTGAGCTGCTCAAAGCCCTGATCCCTGATATTGTGGCCCACTGCCCGGAAGCTGTTTTGCTGGTCGTGTCTAACCCCGTCGATGTGCTCACCTATGCGGCCTGGAAACTGTCGGGGCTGCCCAAGGCCCGCGTTTTTGGCTCGGGTACCGTGCTAGATACGGGCCGGTTTCGCTACCTGCTGTCTCGTCAACTGGGCATCGACCCGCGTAGCCTGCACGCCTACATCATTGGTGAACACGGCGACAGCGAAGTGCCGTTGTGGAGCCACACCAACGTCGGTGGCACTCCCCTCTACCGCGAGGACATGCCCTCCGCCGATCGCCAGGCTATGGATGAGATCTTTCAGCAGACTAAAAATGCCGCCTACGAAATCATTCGGCGTAAGGGCTACACCAACTACGCTGTGGGTTTGGCGGTCACTCAAATTGTGCAATCGATCATGCGCGACCAAAACCGGGTGCTCACGGTGAGCTGCGTGATGGACGACATTTTTGACGTTGGCGACGTGTGCCTCAGCGTACCCTCCGTGGTGGGGCGGTTTGGCGTTGCCCGTCGGCTCAACCTGGCGCTCAATCAGCAGGAACAGAAGCTGTTACAGCACTCGGCGAAGACGCTGCGTGAGGTGATCGATCGCATCCAGTTTTAAATTGGCCGCTCAAGACGTTCAAGTACTGACAGGCTAAAATCTGTCTATCAGTTTGGCGTGCTTGGCTCCCCGGCTCCCTCGCAATTGACCGGGTGCCATACCGATGCCGCCGTCTACTAGTCGGCACCTTCCCCTGGCCACAGCAGCCTGACCGCCAGCAGGGCAAACCCGATCGCCGCTACAGCTTTGACCAGGCGCTCGGGTAATACCTGGGCTGTGCCTTCGCCAATGATGACTCCCAGCAGGCTAGCCAGCAGCAGCGCCGCAGCAGTACCCAAGAACACTGCACGGGGAGAGCTAGAGCTGCCGCCGAGGGCGATCGCGGCCAGCTGACTTTTATCCCCCAGTTCTGAGATAAACACGGCGGTAAAGCTGAGGGCGAGGAGGTTCCAGTCCATGGGGAGGTCGGGGAGTGGGGGAGGTCGGGGAGGTGGGGGAGCGATGGAGGGGATTACAGGTGGACGATGTCCCACAGGAGCCATACGGTGATGCCCAGCAGCATGGCCCCGGCGGCGGTGTCGAGGGTGGCGGGGGGAACCCGACGGGCAAGCCACTGTCCCAGCAGCACGCCAATTAAGCTAGTGGTCACCAGGGCGGTACCAGCCCCCAAAAAGACCACCAGAGGAGCCTGAGATTGGGCACTCATGAGTAGCGTGGTAACTTGAGTCTTGTCGCCCAGCTCCGCCAAAAAAATAGTGATAAAAGTAGAGCCAAAAATTCGCCAAAAAGCCGATCGACTAAGCGTCTCAGCGGGCTTAGCCTCGGTTGTAGGCTGGGACACAGGGCTGGATATAGACACAATAACAATACGCGGCAGGTCAGTTTGTACAGTCAATTTAGCCGGGTTCAATCACGTCAGGTAAGCCGCAGGGTCAAACCCGTTGAGTGCCGCCGGAATTTCATAATGCTTTCATTATCTGCAAGCCGCCGCAAAATCGCAACCCACCCATCTGCCCATCCACCCATCCACCCATCTACCCATCCACCCGCCTACCTCTCCCTCCGTCTACCCATCCAACCCCACCGCCTGGTTAAACCGCTCCATCTCAACACTCTCATCGCCATAAATATCGGCAATGTGCTCCTGGCAGCAGTCGATGGCAAAGTCGTCTAGCTCGTCGCTGGCGATGCCAAACATGGTTTCAAAGGTGCTGAACGTGACTCGGCAAAAGGCGGGTCGGTCAGCATAGATGGTGCAGGTGCGATCGCCCTTGTCGTAGTTAACGCACCAGCCATCGTCCCCGACCATGCTGAGGTATAGCGCTAGCTGGTCGGGGTCTAGGTACGACTCCAGGTCAGGGCGTTCGTCGGGGGCTAGGAAGCAGCAGGCGCCGCAGGACTTTACACAATGCCAGGTGACCATTCGTTCTCCTCTGACCGTCTCTGGCCCATGATTAGCGGGCAACGGGTGCTGCCTTAGAATTTTGTTAAGTTATCTAAAATGGATGCCGCGTTAGCAGGTAAAATAAGCTCCGACAGCAAGCTTTATTTTAGTCTAGTCGCCTTGTGTTGGGAG
The DNA here is from genome assembly GCA_049646225.1 of Nodosilinea sp. GTDB lineage: Bacteria > Cyanobacteriota > Cyanobacteriia > Phormidesmidales > Phormidesmidaceae > Nodosilinea. The sequence continues at coordinate 2,328 of JBARVK010000297.1, read as the reverse complement.
GTTTCATGAGCTTTTTGAGCAGCGTTTTGAACAGCATTAATTTTGAACTGATTGCCCAGTTGACCATGCTGGGGATGATTGTGATTGCTGGTCCGGTGATTGTGTTTTTGCTGTTTTTGCGGGGCGGCGACCTTTAGGGCCACGCTCTGGGGGGCAACGCACAGCAGCGTCTGGGCCGCCGATGGGTTAGCCCAGGCGCTGTTTTAAGATCAGCTCGGCGATCGCCAAATCCATCGGGGTCGTTACCTTCAGGTTAGTTTCTTCACCGGGGACGATTTGCACCGGCAGTTCGCTCTTCTCAAACAGAGCGGCATCGTCGGTGACGCTCCAGCCCAGCTTAACCCCACGGCGGTGGCACTGCTTGAGCAGGGCAACATCAAAGCCCTGGGGCGTTTGAGCAGCCCACAGCCGCTGGCGATCGGGCGTAGCTTCAACGCACTGGTCGGCATCGACGACTTTGATCGTGTCTTTGACCGGCACCGCCGCGACCAGGCCGGGGCAGGTATCCAGGGCGGTGGCGCAGCGGTTGAACAGGTCTGGGGTGGCCAGACAGCGTGCCCCGTCGTGGATCAGCACCCGATTGGCGTCTGGGGGCAGGCTTTGCAGTCCGTTGTAGACCGACTGCTGCCGGGTGTCGCCACCGGTAATTAAGTGGAGGGGTTTAGCCAGATTCAGCGCCTCAGCGACGGCGGACAGGGCGGAGCGATCGCCCGCCTGGCAGACCAGCCCTATCCAAACCACAGCTTTGGCCTGGTCGGCGGCCTGTAGGGTCCAGGCAATGATGGGCTGGCCGAGTAGCTCTAGCAAAACCTTATTGCGATCGGCCCCCATGCGGCGACCGCTACCAGCGGCGGGGATGAGTAGGTGAACAGGGGTCATTAGGGGTAGTGACATAGGGAAAATCAGGGATTATTTATCCCCTTTGGTGAAATTTAATGCATTTTGTCAGCTAAATATCCCTTAAACCTTGACCAGGTTCCACTACAATAGCTTGCGAACAGGCATGGACGTAACGTATGCGGGTACTGGCTCTTGTTCCAGGGGAAATGGAGACTCAGCTGAGCTTCTTTCCGGTTATCAGTCAAATCAAGAACAGCTTTGAGAACGCCGAGGTTTCTGTGGTCGCGGCCCCCAGCGCCACGGCGATTTATCAGCTTTCTAAGGGGGTTGCCGAGGTTATACCCTACAGCTTTGTCGCTCCCAACAGTCCTGCCGATTGGGCTAACCTGCTCGGCATCGTGCGCGATCGCGAGTTTGATGTCGCCATCACCCTCACCCAATCGTGGTCTATTGCCCTGCTGTTGTGGCTAAGCGGGGTGCCCACTCGCCTAGGCTATAGCGGCGGTGCCAATGACCTGCTGCTGACCGCCACGGTGCCTCGCTCTGGCGGTGCAGACTACTACAGCGACTTGCTGGGCCTGATCAAGGTGACCGGCCCAGCCCCAGCGTTGGCGGTGAATGTGCCCCGTGGCGACCTGGCCACCGTTGAGTCGATCGCTCAGGCCACTGGCCTAGCGAACGGCTACGTCCTGCTTTACCCTGGCCCCACCCCCAGCGGGGCTACGTACCCCACCGATAGCTGGGTGGCCATTCTCAAAGATTTTCAGCAGCGCCAGTCGGGCATGCCCCTGGCCCTGTTGCAGACAGACGATGCCGCCTCCCAGGCCGCTGAACTCGTCAGCGCAATGCCCGATCTGAAAATTTTGCGCCCCGAAACCCCAGGCCAGACAGCGGCGATGGTGGCGGCGGCCAACCTGTTGGTGGGGGTGGCGGGCTATCCGCTGGGGCTGGCGATCGCCCTCGATGTCTATGCCGTAGGGCTGTTTTCCAGTAGCGATGCCGTCTGGCCCAGCCGCGCTAAGGGCGATCGCCTAGTTACCCTAACAGGGGACTCCCTAGCCGATATTGCTGCCAATCAGGTGCTGAAAAAAATCTGGAGCGAAGAGGCCTAATCAGGCATTCCCCTACCCATAGCCCCATGACCGTTCCGTAGACCCTTAGCTACTATCTAGAGGCAAGCAAGGCCGTCATTACCCGCCCAGCCATTGGAGAATTGACCCCTATGGACACGATTAAAGAACAGGCTAACGTCGTTAGCCAGCTGCTGTTTTCTGCCGATACTGGCAATATTTATAAAAAAGCCCTTTCCCGAACCTGGGAGATTCTGCGCGAAGCTGGTGTATTGCTCTGGCTAGTCATCTGCCTCACCTTTGTTGGGGCCGAATGGTTTTATCGCACCGCCGTTGGTCTGGGCCGCAGCACCCGCGCCTGGTATACCGGCCTCAGCGAAAAAGATCCCACGGCTGAGGCTCAACCAATTACATCCAC
>JBARVK010000296.1:0-3219 GCA_049646225.1 Nodosilinea sp. | reverse complement strand
GGCATGCGCTTGCCGGTGCGCATGTAGAAGGGCACCCCTTTCCAGCGCCAGTTATCGATCTCCAGCTTGAGGGCACAAAAGGTCTGCATGGTGGACTCAGGGCTGGCCCCGTCTTCTTCACGGTAGCCAGGTACCGCCTGGCCCTTCATCCACCCCGCCGAGTACTGACCTCGCACCGCCGCCGGATACGTGCTATCAGCATCGGCGATCTCGCTCAGGTGAGTGGCCTGGAGCACCTTGGTCTTTTCGTTGCGAATGCTGTCGGCATCGAGGGAGTTGGGCGGTTCCATAGCGGTCAGGCAGAAGAGCTGCATGATGTGGTTTTGCACCATATCCCGCAGCGCCCCGGCGGTTTCGTAATAGCCCGCCCGCCCCTCTAGACCCACCGTTTCGGCCACGGTAATTTGCACGTGGTCAACAAACTGCCGGTTCCACAGGGGCTCAAAGATGGCGTTGGCAAAGCGAAACACCATCAGGTTTTGAACGGTTTCTTTGCCCAGGTAGTGGTCAATCCGGTAGATCTGGCGCTCGTCGCACACGCTCTGAACGACCCGATTCAGCACCCGCGCCGAGGAGAGGTCTTTGCCGAAGGGTTTTTCAATAATCAGCCGCTGCTTGTCGGGGTCTTCGAGCATGCCTGCGGCGCCCAGCTGCTCGGTGGCCTCGCCAAAGAAGCGCGGTGCCACTGAGAGATAAAACACCCGGTTGCCCTGGGTGCCCCGCTGCTCGTCGAGTTCCGCTAGAAAGGACTTGAGGTACTGATAAAAATTGGCATCATCAATGTCGCCGGGACAGTAAAACAGCCCCCGCGCAAAGTCGTCCCAGACGGCTTCGTACCCCAGGCCGTTGCCAAACTCTTCGACGCCCTCCCGCAGGTGTTCTCGGAAGAACTCATGACTCCACTCGCGTCGAGCCACCCCCACAATGGTCAGCTCCGGCGGAAGTCGCCGCTCCCGCCGCATTTGGTAGATGGCGGGCACAATTTTGCGCTGGGTAAGGTCGCCTGAGGCCCCAAAAATAACTAAAATCTGCGGTTCAGGAATGCGGTCTTGTTGAAGACCAACGCGCAGGGGATTTTCAAGCAAAGTCACCATAAGCGTGCGGGGTAAAAAGCAGGAATAAGTGTTGAAACCAGAGGCTGGACTTGAGTTGCGGAGCACCGCTGGGATGTCTGAAGCCGCGCCATGACTAATCACAAGTAGCAGAAACCGCAATCTATACTGACAGCAGATTTTACAAAGTTGGCGAGACTACAGACCGTCTTAATTAACCAGGGCCAAAAATGTCTTGAAAGTAACCAGCTGAGCCACTAACGGTAAACCTGACTACGCTTTAAGCCTGAACCAAAACGGTTAAGCTCGGTTTAACCACTCAGCTTAAATCGGTTTAGCTGCTCAGCAGAGTGCTTTGGCGGCGGCTGTGGTCTTGAATGAACGACTCGACCAGGGCAACGTCATCGGTGCTGCCCACGATGAAGGGGGTGCGCTGGTGAATCTCGCCGGGCACTACGGTCATGATGTCTTCGTGGCCGGTGCTGGCCCGTCCGCCCGCCTGCTCAATTAAAAAGGCTAAAGGCGCGGTTTCGTACAGCAGCCGCAGCTTGCCCTCGGGCTTTTTGGTGGTGCCGGGGTAAAGAAAGACGCCCCCCTGGGTCAAAATGCGGTGAAAATCGGCCACCAGGGCGCCGGTGTAGCGGGCCGAGTAGCCGTCGTGGCGATGGACGTAGCGGGTAAAGTCGCGAATAGCGTCTTCCCACTGCCAGAAGTTGCCCTCGTTGACGCTGTAGGTGGGGCCGTGGCTGGGGACTTGAATGTTTTCGGTGGCCAGAATAAACTCGCCCAGGCTGGGGTCGAGCACGAAGGCATGGACACCGCGCCCGATGGAGTACACCAGCACAGTGCTGGGACCGTAGAGAATGTAGCCCGCCGCCAGCTGGTGATGGCCATCCTGAAGCAGGTCAGCGGCGGATTGGTCGAGGTCGTCCCCCTGCTGTCGCCGAATAGAGAAAATAGAGCCTACGTTGAGGTTGATATCGACGTTGGAGGAGCCATCGATGGGGTCGTAGAGCAGGGTGTAGCGCCCGATTGGGCAGTTTTCAGGAATGTAGTAGGGTTTCTCCATTTCCTCGGAGGCGAGGCGGCAGACCAGGCCACTTTGCTCAAATACCGAGATGAACACATCGTTGGCGTAAATGTCCATTTTTTTGACGGCTTCGCCCTGGACGTTAGTTTCACCAGTAAAGCCGAGGGCGGTGGCCATCAGCCCAGCCCGACTGAGGTGGCGGGCAATCAGCTTGCCAGCCAGGGCAATGCGGTTCATCAGCGCGCTGAGGTCTTGCGCTTCGGGGCCAAAGCTGTGCAGCTGTTCGAGCACGTGGCGGGAGAGGGTTTTGCAGTCGCGATCGAGGGCAAAACCAGAGTCGGCGGGTTGGTAGTCGGCCATCGTCAGAGTCCTTTATTGAGGGCAGGGTAGCGGCAGCTAGAGAGGGCGACAGTTCTTAGGGTGCGGCTGTGGGTTTCGTTTGCCATCTGTCTTTATGGTAAGAAGGCTAGCTGAGTTTCACGGCAACCTTTAGAGACACTTTAGAAATGAGGGGCGGCTGGGAGAGTGGGCAATGGGCTGACGTGAGGGGGCTGGGGTTAGGCCATACGGGAGCTGAGGGCGATCGCCATTGTCTTCACTGCTCCGCCACCCGTGAGACAGCGCTGCGACGGGCGAATGGTGAAAACAGCCAATTGCAGACCTAGCCAATTCAGTAACGCGATCGCAGTGGCAATGCTCAGGCCGCTTCGGCCTCACCCAACCACCCTAACACTAGCGGATTGACCAACTCAGGAGCTTCGTCCTGGGGGCAGTGACCGACGCCGGGCAGTTCTTCCATCGCTTTCACCGTCGGAAAGTTGGCCAGGGTGCGGCCCAGGGCCACCGGCTCCCACGGGTCATCTTGACCCCAAATAATCCACACCGGGCACTGGACCAGGGGCAGCAGGTCTTCGGGCAGCGGCCCCTGGGAATAGCGCACAAAGGCCAGAAATACGTCGGCAGCCCCGGTGGTGAGGGCCGGGGAGAGAATGGCTTCGACCAGCTCGTCGGTGATCGCCTCAGGGCGATGGTAGGCCTGACCCAGCAAGTTGCGAATCACCTTGCGCTGGGCAATTCGGGAGAAGAAAAACCGGCCTACGGGCGCGTAGCCCAGCAAATTTTGCACGATTGGGGTAC
>JBARVK010000295.1:0-11440 GCA_049646225.1 Nodosilinea sp. | reverse complement strand
GCCGTCACGGTGGTCGATGCCGAAGCCGTGGCCCAGGAATTTTTCCACAGCCCCTACATTTCTCTGCTGGGGCCAGAGGAATGCGTTGGCGCTGTTGCCGCAGCCCAGGCTCCAGCCTGACCCTTGGGTTCAGTCCAGCTTGGCAATACGTTGGCCTTTTGCAGCATCCCATCGCGCTGCACGTTGCGATCGCCCAGCTAATTTGCGGCTCTACCGATAGCAGCTGCTATCGATCGAAACCTTAGGTCGGGTACGATGAAGCGATTGTTGACTCCAGACATGAACAAAATGGGAGGGTGCGTGTGGGGAGTGGATTGATTCTCGGGCTGGTGGGGCTGCTGGCCGGGGTGCTGGCGGGATTTTTGGGCATTGGCGGCGGCACGGTAATGGTGCCCGTGATGGTAGCTTTGGGCCTGTCGGGAGTACAGGCGGTGGGGACGAGTACCCTGGCGATCGCCCTAATCGCTCTGGTGGGCAGTGTGCAAAACTGGCGCATGGGCTTTCTCAAGCTCAACCACGTGGCCATGCTGGGTCTGCCCGCGCTGATTACCGCCTACCTGGGCAAAGAGCTGGCCACCGCCCTGCCCAACTACGCGCTGCTGGGGATTTTTGGCCTGTTTCTGCTGTTCAATATCTACCTGATTGGCCTCAAAAAGCAGGTGGTGCGCCAGGCCCAGCGCAGCGAGTCAGCTGGCCTACCTGCCGGGCTAGATTCCCTACCGCTGCCGATGTCTCCGACCGTGGCGAGGCTGGGCATTGGCGGGCTGGCCGGTTTTTTAGCAGGGCTGTTTGGCGTCGGCGGCGGCGTGGTGATGGTGCCCCTGCAAATTTTGCTGCTGCACGAGCCCATTAAAGTGGCGGTGCAGACCAGCCTGGGGGCGATCGTGATTACCGGGCTGTGGGCCTGCCTGTGGCACGCCCTGGCGGGCAACGTGCTGCTGACCACAGGGCTGATTTTAGGCGCGGCGGGAGCGATCGGGGTACAGGTCAGCACCCGCTACCTACCTCGGCTGCCCGACCAGGCGGTAACGATTATGTTTCGAGCCTTGCTGGCGTTGCTGTCTGGGTACTTTTTCGTCAAAGCCTGGACAGGCTATGCGGCCCTGTCTGCGTAGGCCTTTTTCAGCCACAAACTGTCTGCCGCAGGGGGTCGAATCGACTCAATATAGGGGCGCAGGGTGATGTTAACTTTTCACCGGACCCTACGTTTGCTCACCGCTGCTGAAGACTTGACCAAACCAGTGGCAACCGCCTGCTAAAAGGGCTAGCCTGCGGAGGATGCGTTTTTAGCCCCTATGCGCCCCCTGTTTACTGGCCCCCTCACCACTGAAGCGGTAACCGTCCCTGTTTGTGATCTGCCTAGGCGGCTAGAGGGTTGCCGCATTGTGCAGCTGTCTGACTTTCACTTTGACGGGCAGCGCCTCTCCCTAGGGCTGTTGCAGCAGGTGGTCGATCGCGTCAATGCGCTGTCACCCGACCTGGTGGCCCTGACGGGCGACTACGTTACCCACGATCCGGCCCCTATTTTTACCCTGGCCACCTATCTCAGCCAGTTCAAAAGCCGCTATGGCACCGTGGCAGTGCTGGGCAACCACGACAACCGTACCCTTGGGGGTCGCCAAACAATTCTGCGATCACTTCAGCAGGTCGGTATTCGCCCGCTGTGGAATAAGGTGGCCTATCCCTTCGGCGAGGATTTGCCGGTGGTGGGGCTAGCCGACTTTTGGTCCCACGATTTTTGGGCAGGGCAGAGCCTGCTCGATCGGCTGCCTTCGTCTCAGCCCCGCCTGGTGCTCTCCCATAACCCCGACAGTGCTGAATTTTTGGCCCCCTGGCGGGTCGATTTGCAGCTCTCGGGCCATACCCACGGGGGGCAAATTGTGCTGCCCGGCCTGGGGCCAGCCCCTGCCCTCAGCCAGGCCCTGCGGCTGTCGGTACTGGCGCGGCTGCCCTTTGATCTGCCCTACCTGAAGCGCAACTGCCTAAAGATTGTGCGCCATTGGGAATGGGTGTCAGGGCTGCACAGGGTGGGGGCAAACCAGCTGTACGTTAACCGGGGTCTGGGTACCTACGCGCCGGGGCGGCTGGGCTGCCCGCCAGAGGTGACGGTGTTGGAATTGGTCAAGGCGCAGGCAAGGTAGGGGAATCAAGCAGCAGAGGCGGCATCAGTTGTGCCTGGAGGAATTAAGAGACGAGGGGGGCCGGTTGCTCGCCTGAAGATAGATTTTCGCGATCGCGCCTTTGATCGGGCAAGAAATTAACCGCCCGAAGAATTGCCCCCAGGTTGACACCGTCTTCGAGCAGGCTGATGTGGCCGCTGTGGGGTAGGGGATAAATGCGGGCATCGGGCAACAGCGCTGCCAACCGCTGGGCTTCTTCAAGGGAGGGCAGCAGGCGATCGCCCAGGGAGGCCACCAGCAGCGTAGGGGCGGTCACTCGATGCAGATTCAGCGACTCTAGCCGAAACTGCGACAGCAGCGACAGCCGCCAGGCGGCACTACTCTGGGTGACGGCGGCCATCGCCTGCATCAGGGCCTGCCGGTTAGCTTCGCCAATGCGGCCCAGGTTGGCCAGCATTGGCAAACTGAACAGGTTAGAACTTTCGTACAGGGGCGCGGCCATCCAGGGGGTCAGGTTAGCCACCCACTGCAACCACGGAAAACGGTGAAACGACGAGGCCGAGTTGATCAAAATTAGGTGACTGGCCAGGGCTGGAGCCAACGCTACAATACGCAGCGCTAGGCAGGCTCCAAATGACTCCCCGCAGAGATAGATCGGCGCGGTGCCCGCCTCCCGATGAATCAGCTCTACGGCCTGGTGAGCCAGACGCTCCCAGGATGACAGGTCATCACCCGGTATGACTAAGCAGCGAATATCAAAGTGAGACTTCAGCTCAGCGCTTTGCAGGCCAAACAGTTCGCCGCTGCCGTCCATACCCGGCAGGTACACAAACATAGGCCGGTTCGGGTGCTTACCAGCGGGAGCGTAAAGCTTGAGCGGAACAGATTCAGCCATAGACAATCAATGCAGACAGCGGGTCGACCCTGAGCTGAGTCAAACGAGCAATAGCCCCTGACGCAGACTCTAAAACGGCAGCCCCAAAACCATCATCAGTAACATCCCTGTTTTAACAGCTCGGCAATTTCATCTTGACAGCATTGGGCCAGCTCAGCAGCTAGGTGACTAGGGCCTTTGGCCCGATAGCGCGATCGCAGCCGCCCGTCCACCCGCACCGGATGCCCGATTAGCAGGTTGACCTCTTGGTAAAACACAGCCGGATGCCAGCCCGGCTGCTGAAACAGCGGTTCAGCAGAATCGAAGATGCTCAGCCAGCGTAGAGGCACCACCGAGTTGGTGGTTTCTCGGCGGGCCGCGATCGCCACAGGCACAATGGCCAGCTCTTCAACCGGGGCTCGCAGGGCCAGGTGAGCAAACCCACGATGAAAGGTATTTAGGTTGTCGGGGGTCGTTTTGTTAACCATCGGAGCCGCCCCCTCGGGGAAGATCCCCACCGCTTCGCCCGCGCCCAGGGCACGTGTAGCGCGGCGAAAGAAGGCGGTCTGCCCCTTACCGGGGGCATCGAGGGGAAGGCAACCGAGGGCATTGATCATCGTGCGCAGGCCCGGCACCTGGCTCATGTAGTGGTGGCAGGCAAAGCGAACCGGACGACCGACAGTGCTCATCAACAGCGGCGCATCCATAATGCTGCGGTGGTTGCTGACCACCAGCAGGGGCTGGTGGGGCGGCAGGCGATCGCGCCCGTGTACCGTCATTTTTACCTGCGACAGAGCCAGCAGCCAGTTAGACAAATCTAACGGGTTGGCGCTCAGGGACGTCAGCGGGGGTACAGGAGCTAGGGCCATTCAAACCTACAGGTAAAACAAGGCTTTCAAAACAAGTCAGAACTAAGCCGCCCTGCACCGAGGGCAGCAGAGCCTTTCCTTTATGCTTCTGATAACTTAACAAAATCCTCAGCCGTCAGAAGTGGGTAAACCCGCCAACTTGGGCGAGATCTGCCCATGGATAGATCATCGAGACTGGGAGGCGCGCAGCTGCCCGCAGGCCGCATTTTCGTCTAGGCCGCGAGAGTACCGTACCGTCACCGCAATGCGGCGCGACTCTAGCTCGGCGACAAAAGCCCGAATGCTAGCCTCACTGGGGCGCTGGTAGTCGGCATCGCTAATCGGGTTGTAGGGGATGAGGTTGACGTGGCTCTGGAATCCGCGCAGGTGCTGGGCCAGTTCAGCAGCGTTGGCGGGCTGATCGTTGAGCCCCGCCAGCAAAATGTATTCAAAGGTGACCCGTCGCCCGGTCAGCTGCACATACTCGCGGCACTCGTCCAGCAGGGTTGCCAGCGGGTAGGCCCCGGCGCTGGGAATCAGCTGTAACCGCTGGGGCTGGTTAGAGGCGTGTAGACTCACCGCCAGGGTGACCTGGAGCTGCTCAGCGGCCAGAGCCCGAATGCGGCCCGGCACTCCCACCGTAGACAGCGTCATCGCCCGCTGACCAATGCCTACATCGCCGTTGAGGCAGCGAATAGCGGCTACCACGTTGGCGCTATTTAACAACGGTTCGCCCATGCCCATAAACACAATGTGGCTGACCCGCTGGCCAAAGTCTTCCTGCACCGTCAGCACCTGGTCCACAATTTCGTGGGTCGCCAGGTTGCGGACAAAGCCGCCCTTGCCCGTGGCGCAAAAGTCGCAGGCCATCGGGCAGCCCACCTGAGACGACACGCACACCGTCAACCGCTTAGCCGAGGGAATGCCGACGGTTTCAATAATTTGACCGTCGCCCAGCTTGAGCAAATATTTCACGGTGCCGTCGCTGGCCACTACTCGGTGGTGCAGGGTCGATCGGCCCAGATCGACCGACTCCATCGCCTGCCGCCAGGCTTTAGGGAATACGGTGATATCTTGAAGCGATCGCGCCCCCTGTTGGTAGATCCACTGATAGAGCTGCTTGCCCCGATAACTCGGCTGCCCCTGGGCCTGCACCCACTCGGTCAGTTCCGCCAGCGATTGGCCCAGCAGCGGATTGTGGGGCGATCGCATCGCTTCGGCGGTAGACGACCCAGAGGATGAGTTGGCAGCGGAAAGGGACGTGGTAGTCATGGCAGCAGTAAAGGCACAGGCTTTTAGTCTAATGGACGGAGCCCTAGCGCCGCTGACGGCTGGGGAAGTCGCCGGAGTTGTCGTTAGTTCTTTGATTATTAGACTTTGGCGTGGTGGTATCCGCTTGAATCAGCTCAACTAACCCCTCGCTCAAAAACTTCGGGTCCATGAATACGACCTTAGAGTTTTCGCTGCCCCCGAGCTTTTCGTTGGCTTCTACATAGCGCTGGGCCAGCAAGTAGTTGAGAATTTCGCTCGTATCGCCGCGATTGGCCAAAGCCCCAGACAGCATTTGAATCGACTGCACCGTGGCCTCGGCCCGTTTGATCGCCGCCTCCTGCTCTCCCTGGGCTTCAAGCACCGTAGCCCGGCTTTTCAGCTCTGCCGCCTGCTGTAGCTGCATCGATCGCCGCACTTCGTCGGGGGGAGTGATCTCCTGCACCTCTACGCGGGTCACCTTTACGCCCCAGGGTTCGGTGGCCTCGTCGAGCTGAGACAGCAGCGCCCGGTTGAGTTCGTCACGCGAGGAGAAGGTTTTCTCAAACTCCATCTTGCCGATTTCCGATCGCAGGGTGGTGATCACCAGCTCTTCGATGCCCTGCTCAACATTTTCAATGGCGTAGTAGGTTAGCTCTAGCTCCAGAATGCGCCAGTACACTACCGCATCGACATCGAGGAATACGTTGTCTTTGGTAATCGCCGCCTGCTTATCCACATCGAGAATTTGCTCACGCACGCTGTCGCGCAGCACGATGTAGTCAAGCACCGGCACAATAAAATTCATCCCCGGCTTTAGCTTGCGGTGGTACCGCCCGAGCCGCTCAACCAGAGCCTCGGTACCCTGGTTAATGATGCGCACCGAACCCACGGTGTACCCAATGATGATGAGCGCCAAGATTCCAATGATCGACGACACGGCTAGCCCTCAGGACTAAAAGTTAGGTAAACCTGTTCTACCCCCAAGTGTACCGAGTTCTTCTTCAAATGAGCCAATTCCAGCGATCGCCCTAGCCACTGCTGCGAGCCACATTCTCAAGTACGGTCATCGGCCCCAGGGATTTCAGCAGCTGCAGCTGATCGAAATTTTTGACTAGCAGCGATCCGGCAAATCCTAAAGAATTTACTGGAATCGACTGGTATTGATCCTGCTGGCGGGCAACGGCCATCATCCAGCGGCGGGTGACGAGCAGGTTGTAGGGGAAGGTGTCGGGCGGCTGGTGCCAGTCAACGCCAAGATCGCTGAGCAGCGCTCGATAGGACTCTAGCAGCGTTTTGGCGTCGGGAGAGGGCGCTGCGTGCGACCCTGTTTGCAGCGGTAAAATGGCGTGGTGGAAGGGCAGAAGGGGCGATCGCACCGGGGTGGCAGTACTAGCCCTAGCGTCGAGGGCGGCGATTACCGTGTCGAGGGGCAGCGGGCTGCGATCGGGGCAGAGCGGCGGGGGCACGAGCTGCAGGTGCTTGTGGCGCTGGCTGGCCCCGGCTAGGCGGCCACCGTTGTAAAAGGCCAGCCCGTCAATGTCGGTCATGCCCAGGGCCAGGGCTTCAAAGTCGGCCAGGGTCAGCCAGGTATCTTGGTCTTCAAAGGCGCGGGTGACAATCAAAATGTGGTGGTCAACCACGTTGTACTTGTTGAGCAGGCACAGGTGAGTGGCCGATAGATTGGCCACAAACAGGTCTGAGTCGTAGGGCAAGAACGGGTTAGCTGGCTTCCCGGCCTGCTGCTGGGTCTGCTGCACCAGGTCAGCTTTTTCTTTGCGGGTCAGATTGGCCAAAATTCTGACTAAGAAGCGCATCTTCCCCTGTTCGACAAACTCGTAGCGCGTGTCGATGGGCTGTAGGGCACCGCAGTCTAGGGCATGGCGGGTCTGCTGCTGAATTTTGCTCCAGAGGTCACCGGGGGCCAGCCCGGCCTCGGGGGAATGGGCCATAGAGACACTAGCGCAAGGTTACCCCACCGACTCTAGCAAACTGCCGTCCTCAACAACAGAGGTATCGGCCAGCATCGAACCGAAAAAAATCTGACGCGGAAAATTTTTATCAATACTCAAGCATTGTTTAAAAGCAACAACACCCAGCCTTGCATTCAAAGAACTTCCTACATTACGTTGAGCCTTTGTGGAGACTGGGAATGAAATTTATACTCTTTCGAGAATAAATTATTTTCCCCTTGAACTCCCTTTTGCCTACTTCAGGAAGGATTGAACAATGTCTGAGTGTTGCCGCTTAAACGAGACAGATATGACGTTAACAGCGCTTTCACTCCTTTTTGTGTGTGGACAATTGGCTGTTTGATCTGCCAGGGGAGCCTCATCAGCTCCACATTCAATATACCTTTCCTGACTCAGCGATCCCCATCGATGAAACGATAGTTAACACTGATTCAAATGGTCTTTCAACCCAGTCGTAACTGTCGGGGATAGGCCTCGGCATTTACTGTTCAGCTAGGCAAACTGGTACGGGCCGCCACGATCTATGGCCCGTTGGTAGGCGGGGCGGGCATGAATGCGATCGCAAAAGTCGAGCAGGTTGGGATAGCTGTTGTCTACTCCGCCCCGAGCCACTGCCGCTTCGATGGGAAAACTCATTTGAATATCGGCGGCGGTGATGTCGTTACCGACAAACCAGGGGCTTTGGGCCAGTTCGGCTTCTAGGTAATCGAGGTGCCGTCTAATTTGCGGCAGAATGAACGACGCTTTGGTGCGGCCTGTAATCAGCTTGGCAACGGGCTTGATGAAAAACGGCATCGGCTGCTGCTCGATGCGATCGAAGACCAGCTTGAGCAATAGGGGCGGCATGGCAGACCCCTCAGCATAGTGCAGCCAGTAGGTGTAGCGCAGCCGCTCTGGGGTGCCAACGGGTGGGGCCAGGCGACCGTCGCCATACCGATCGACTAGGTACTCAACGATGGCCCCCGACTCGGCTAAGGTCAGCGGTCCATCGGTAATCACGGGCGACTTGCCCAGGGGATGCACCTGGCGCAGCGAGTCGGGGGCGAGCATCGTTTCGGGGTCGCGCTCGTAGCACTTGATGTCATACTCCAGGCCCAGTTCTTCTAAGAGCCAGAGAATGCGCTGCGATCGCGAATCGTTTAAGTGGTGGACAACAATCATGCGGTACCCAATCTGTCCGACTTGCCCATCCTGCCACGGTCATGGTGCCGGGGCCATCTCACCAATGGCTTAGACAACCCCCGATCGCGCAGGTCACTGTAGTGAGCACTACAACTTACGAGGCTCAATCCCTTCACTATCAGTAAAACGGTTTGCCTAAGCCGCGATCGCCGCCGCTTAGGACTCATAGCGGAGCAGCTACTCAACCATGCGCATTCTGTTAGTCGAGGACGATCATCTCCTAGCAGCATCGTTATCTGAAGCCCTAGAGGCCCAGCGGTATACCGTAGATATCGCCCACGACGGTGCAATAGCGTGGCAGCAAATAGCCCTACTGCCCTACGACCTGATGCTGATGGATGTCACGCTGCCCCATGTAGACGGGCTGACCCTGTGCCAGCGCATGCGCTCCCAGGGCTTTGCCTCTCCAGTGCTGATGCTGACCGCCCGCGATACCAGTTCCGATAAGGTGGCCGGGCTCGATGCCGGGGCCGACGCCTACATGGTCAAACCCTTTGACCTATCCGAACTGATTGCCCAAATTCGGGCATTGCTGCGGCGCGGGCACCTGGCCCAGCCCGCCGCTCTAGCTTGGGGAGCCCTGCGGCTAAACCCCATCACCTACGAGGTGACCTATCAGGACGCGCCTGTTCGCCTGACGCCCAAAGAATTTGCCATCTTAGAACTGCTGCTGCGCCACGGACGCCGGGTGCTCAGTCGTCACTTTATTTTGGAGTCGATCTGGTGCCTAGACGAGCCGCCCGGCGAGGAGACGGTCAAGGCCCATTTGAAAGCGCTGAGACAAAAGCTCCGTAAAGCCGGCGCACCCCGCCATTTCATTGAAACCATTCACGGCCTGGGCTACCGGCTCATGCCCTGCTGACCAGGCAACGGGGATTCGTTTACCTCAGTGCACCCTAGGCAGGGTAGCCGTGATGCAGGTGCCGTTGGCGGGCTGGCTTTGCACGCTCAACTGTCCTGACATCAGGTCTACGCAGGTTTTAGCCACCGCTAACCCCAGCCCCGTGCCCTGCACCTGACCCACATTAGTGCCGCGATAAAACGCCTCAAAAATCTGCGGCTGGACGGCGGTCGGAATGCCAATCCCCTGATCAATCACCTGGAATGTGCAGGTTTCAGCCGTAGCGGTAACCACCAGGCGAATGGGGCAGTTCGGCGGTGAATACTTCGCCGCATTGGATAGCAGATTGGTCAACACCGACTGCAGCAGCTTTTTGTCGAAATAGACCTTAGCCCCAAGGCCGTTGCCCTCCACCATTAGGGTTTGACCGGGCTGGAGCTGTACTTGATCGCACACCTGGCGGCAAAAGATCCCCAGCTCAAAAATTTCAGGGCTTACCTCCAGCTTGCCGGCCTCGGCCCGGGTCAGCATCAAAATATCTTCCACCAGCTGGCCCATGCGCCGGGCCGCTAGCTGCATGCGCTCAACCGTCATGGTCTGCTGCTGGGGGGTCAGGCTGTCGCGATTGGTGCCCAGGGACTGAGCGGAAACCGTGATCACACTGAGGGGCGTTCGCAGCTCGTGGGATGCCATGGAAAAGAGACGCAGTTTGAGGTCGCTCAGCTCGCGGCTGCGCCGCAGTTCTGACTGCCAGCGGGCCAAATAGACCAGCAGGATAGCGGTGATCAATAAACCAATCAGCGCTGTCGCCAGCGCGGCCCAGGGGGGAGCAAAAGATGCAGGCGGCAAAAATAAAAGCTGCCACTGCCGCTGACCTAGGCTCAGGGTGGCCGTGCAGTTGAGCCCGGTGGGGCAGAGGGCGGTTGAGCTGGAGCGTGTCTGCGCTAACTCTCCCGAAGGACCGGCCTCGGCCCCATGGGACACTACCTGCTGGGTCTTTGCATCGTAGAACCCGAGCCATTGCTCACTGCGCTGAGCTGTCTGGTCCAAGATGTAAAAGTCGATTTCGTTGTCTAAATCAAAGAGCGACTCTTCTACCACATCGGCAACTCGAAAGACGCCCAGAATGTAGCCCAGAAGCCGCTGCCGTCGCTGGCTCAAGCTGTGGGCGGGTTGGCGATACACCGGCAAAAACACCAAAAAACTGTACTGGTTTTCCGCTCGATCCTGAACCAGCTGAATTCGCCCTGTGGCCGCCATTTTGCCTGTATCTCTAGCGCGCTCTAGGGCGATGCGGCGGGTCTCGTCGGAGGCTAAGTCGTAGCCTAGGGCAGCCTCATTAGTCTGCCAGGGTTCTAAAAATGTGACCGGCACGTAGTCGCTACGGGCTGAGGCCAGCACCAGGTCGCCGCTGGCATTGCGCTCAGTGATGCCTAGCGTAGGGCTCCCGGTGCGGACCTGTAGCCATTGCTCATAGGTAGCGCGATCGCGCTGGGGGAGCAGAGGTGCCCACTCTAGGGCCTGAATACCTGGATAGGTGGCTATAGACCGCTGCACAAACCGACTGAACGCGGCCTCCGTCACCTCATGATGGCTGGCGATATACAAATCGCCCATTGACAGCAGCAGCTCGTTGTAGCGGTTGGTAGTGCGCTGAAGTGCAGTTGTGAGGTTGTTGATTTGTTTTTGAAACTCATTTTGTTTGGACAGTCGCTCCCACCGACCAACCCAGACTGTGGCCACCAGGGTTGTGCCTATACCCAGGACCAAGATCAGCCCGACGGGAAGATAGCGAGATCGGAAAGGCATTGAAGTAATCTGTAAGAATGCTTATTGTTGCATAGCTTTGATAATTGGAAAAACAGGTATGACTGAGATACTTAAATTAGCCGTCAATGGCACTCTAATGCGTGACCTAGAACTGAATGCCAACCTCTTAAATGTGGGTGCAAAGTTTCTTTACGAAGCGACAACAACACCTAACTATCGCATTTGGTCCATAGGCGACGTGCACCCGGCTATGGTGCGAGTCAGCGAGGGTGGCACCGCCGTCGAGCTAGAGGTCTGGGCCATACCAGCAGAAGGATTAACCCAGGTGCTGCAGCAAGAACCACCAGGCCTCTCTATTGGCAAAGTCAAGCTGAGCAACGGAGAAGAAGTGCTGGGCGTACTGGGCGAACCAATTTTGTGCGAAGGCCAAACGGAGATTACGAAATATAGGGGTTGGCGAGCTTATACCGCCAGAAAAAAGGTTTCAACAAATTGATTCTTGAGAGAGATCTTCCCTATTTCTTCCCGATTTTTTCACAAAATTTTACCTGGGTTAAAGGTAGTTTGGGGTCTAACTTTTAGAC
>JBARVK010000294.1:0-6183 GCA_049646225.1 Nodosilinea sp. | reverse complement strand
CACCGGGGCCGATATCTTTCGGCTTAACAGCCCAGGAGCCTACGGCCCGCTGGTCGATGGTAGCAGTGCCGCCGCTGCCGACACCGATACCATTCTCGATTTTAATGCCGCCGAGGGCGACCTACTCGACCTTAGCTTTATAGCCGCCCAGCCTCTGTTTGCCAACATCGATCTGTTGCCCTTCTTGAGCTTTGTGCAGGTAGAGGCCGATACCCACGTTCAGGTCACCACGCCCCTGGGTCAGACGTCTACCGAGGCCATTTTGGTAGGCCTAGACGCCGATTCGATTACTTCAGCAAACCTTATCTTCACGCCGCCCAGTGGGGTACCCCTGCTCAAGTAGGCCGCCAGAGCAGCCTGCCAGAATGGGGTACAGAAACGGACCCACTTTCCGGTAGCATCAGGGCTGAAGCAATACAGGCAGGCCCATGATTGAGGCTCAGCTCCACCAGTTGGCGACGGCCCTAGCCGGAGAGTTTGACAACCGTCCCCAGTCCCTAGCTGACCCGGTCTGGTACCTCCACCTGAGGCTATGGCAGCGGCCACTGCCCCAGTCTTTGTTTGGCAGTGGCTACGGCCTGTTTATTGAGCAAATCAGCGTCACCTCTGGCCAACCGCCCTATCGGCAGCGCATTCTTCACCTAACGACGAAGGACAATGGCCTTTGGGGGCAGTACTACGCCCTACAAGATCCAATCGCCTATCAGGGGGGCGCGACCCACCCCGATCGCCTGGCCAGTCTGAACCGAGCAGCCTTACTTGCCCTACCCACCTGTGGGGTAGCTATTGAGCGCCAGCCCGACGGTCAAACCTACCGCGCCCGACTGCCCGGCGACAGCCTCTGCACCTTCAGCGCTAATGGCGTTACCTCCTACGTACGTCTGGCCTTTGACATTGGCCCCGAGTCACCCGCCCCCGGCAGCCCCCTGGTGTTTCAAATGAACGATCGCGGCATTGACCCCGAGACGGGCAAAACCACCTGGGGGCCAAAGCTGGGGCCGTTTTGCCTGGTGAAGCAAAGCGCCTTTCCCCTGGCGGGGTAAAACCCCGGTAAACGGGGTCTTTTCCCCTGCATGCAGTGCGACTATCGGTGTTACCCTGGAGCGATGCCTAAAGGCTTTGTGGCTCTGCCTCGGGGCGTTTGCACAGCGTTACTCGTGAAGTCGCCCCCTTACCCCCTCGCCCCTTCTTTCCAACCCGTATGGAGATCGATATCCTCATTCTGACGGTGTACTTCATCTGTATAGGCTACGTGGTCTATCAGATGGCGCTGTCCATTGAGGAAGAGCTGGAGGACCAGGTGGTGCTGGTGCCCGATGCGGCCAATCTGGAAAGTAGCGTGCGATCGCAGATGGTGCGCCAGGGGTTTGCCGAAACCGCCGTCGAGGTGTTGCAGCCCGGTGCCAACCCCCTGGGTAAAGCAGTGGCTTTGCGGCTGGTGGTGCCTGAACCTCGCAGCCTTGCCCCCCCAGACGATCGCCCCGAGTCGCCCCAGGTGGGGCAGATTGTGGTGCAGGTGCTACCCCAAGGCCCGCAACCGCTCCAGCCCCTTAAAGGGCTCACGGTACAGGTGATGAACCAGAGCCGTGCCCTACAGCTGATCATCGACTGGGATCGCAGCTCAATTAGCCGTATAACCAACGAAATTCGGCGGGTGATTCGCCAAACTCCCGGCATGCGCCTCGATCTGGCCCTGCCCCAAATCGCTAGCGTGGTCAACCCCAACCAATACCTCAACACCGTGATCGCTAGCGAAGACTGCTTTGGCCGCAACGCCGAGACCCAAGTGCTACAGCAGAGCAGTCCGGTAGTAGACGTACCGAAAATGGCCAACCTGAAGCCCCCCATGAACACCTACTCCCTCGACCTGGTGGTGCAGCTCAAGCCCTTTAGCGATCGCGGCGGTCGGCCCGTCATGTTACTGCTGCCCTTTCGCTTTGCCGTCGAGCCCCTGCCGGCCAAGGCCGCTATCCCTCTGGTGAACTGGATCTTGAAGCGCTAGCGGGGGTTTAGGTGATGTTCTGTAGCCTTCCCAGTAACTAAAGACTTGTAAAGCCCATCGCACCCGTTCTCTATTTCCCCTCAGGCATCGCCCTAGGCACTTCGCTTATGCTGAGGTAGAACCATTGCTCAATCCACTTCTCCATGAAAAGTCAGCTTCTTAGCCTTTCCTGCGAAATTGAGCTTCAGCCAGGGGAAACGTTTGCCCTTCCTCCAGACTGGATGTCTGTACTTGGGGCCGGACGATGGAAAGTCACCATAGAACCTTTAGTAGACGAAGAGCCTGCTTCCCCTCCTCGCGACCATACTGCCTTCCTAAACAGCTATGCCACCGAAGACGAAGGGATTTATGACGACATCGCCAGGTGAATTTTGGATTGCAGATATTCCTTTCACCAATGGCCAAACCTCTAAAAAGCGACCAGTGTTAGTGCTTTGGGTCGACGGTAGAGACGCCGTCGTAGCTGCGGTTACATCAGCATCCCCGCGCACCGTCACCGATGTACCGTTGCAAGACTGGACTGAAAGCGGGCTCAGAGTGGCTTCAACCGTTCGTTTGTCTCGCCTTGATTGTCTAGAGCAGTCGCTAATGTTAGCCAGGGTAGGTGTAGTTCAGACTCGTGATGCAGCGGTTATCAACGCTACTTGGCAAGAGCATGTCTACCCTCACTTCTAATTTAGGAGCGGTAGCTTTCTGCGATCGCCCTTCAAAGACCCCCCACAAATCGTCCCGCACTGAGAATGCCATTGGGGTCAAACTGGGCTTTGATCGCGTTCATCATGGCCAAGGCGTTGCCGCTATAGCCCCATACATCCACTGACTTTTTTAGGGCTAGAGGCGCTTCCAACACGGTGAGATAGCCGTTAGCGGCTTCAGTATTGGCTCGCATCGTCGCTACGGCGGCCACCGTAGCGCCTGCCAGCCGTACCATACCGATACCGCTCGCCCCATGGCATCGGGCCAGGCTCCCGGCGGGCAGTGCAGCTAACCAGTCCACGGCCTTAGCAGGCAACAGCCCGACCTTAGCCACCACCGCATCACTCTGTTCAAGAGAATAGGGAAACAAAGCCGCACCAACCGTAGCCCAGACTTGTTCATCCTCTACACCGTCGAGTGTGGTGGCAGATAGACTATCCACGACCATACTCAAGAGCGATGCTACCTGCTCTTCGACCCCTGGGCCGATCGATTGAAACCGCACCAGTAGAGCAAAGGTTTCCCCATAGCCCAGGTGTGCCGCTAGGGCAGGCGACAGCACATCCATCGCCACTGGCGTCAGGGGTGACAGGCGCAGGGCACTGGTCAGAGACTCTACGGCGTCAGCCGAACCTGTGATCACCACGGTTTTAGAAACATCCTGCACCGGGTAAAGGCGAAAGGTGAGCTGAGAAATGATGCCCAGAGTACCGTAGGAACCAGCCAGCAGCTTCATCAGGTCATAGCCCGCCACGTTTTTGACCACGCGACCGCCCGCCTTGGCCACTTGTCCGTCGTGCCGCACAAAGGAAATACCAATCAGCATATCCCGCAGGCCACCGTAGCGCTGGCGCAGCGAGCCGGTGTCTGCGGTGGCGACAATGCCGCCGAGGGTGGCCTGGTCTGGGTAAGCCGGATCTACCGCAAGGAAGTGATTGTGCTGGGCCAGCAACGGCACCAAATCGGCCAGCTTGACCCCGGCCTGGGCCGTCAGGGTCATATCGCCTACGGCGTGATCAATCACCTGGTTGAGCCGGGCGGTGCTAACGATTAAATCCACCCCATCGCCCACGCCACCCCAGTAGAGCTTGCTGCCGCTGCCGCAGGGCACGACTCGCCAGCGTCGCTCATGGGCACAGGCCATCACCGCCGCCAGTTCGGCTTCGGTGGTGGGACAGGCGATCGCCTCGGGGGTCAGGTAGTCGGGTAGATCAAAAGAGTCAGCGGGAAGGATGCGATCGCGCCCCAAAACGTCTCCCAAAATTTCAGCAATGTTGGCCATAGCCTAGTCGATGCTGATCGGGGTGGGGCCGCTGCCGGGGGTCGCCGGGGGCATGTTGGTGCGGGCCGTACGAAACTCGGCGTAGAGGCGATCGCGCCACGCAAAGAACGGCTGAAACTCGGGCACGTCTGCCAGACCGGGTACCCCTTTGCCGCCAATGCCATCGGGCAAATCGACATACTGGGCCGTAGGGAACTTGAGGTACATGGTGGCGGCGGCGACGGCAAAGTCAGCCAGGCAGGGCTGATCGCCCAGCAGGTAGGGGCTATTTTGCAGCATCAGCACCAGCGCTTCGAGATCCTGACGCAGACCAGCGGTGGCCACCTTAATATCTCCGGGGCCAAAGCCAACGCCAGTACCCACCAGGTTGAGAATATCACCGGGCAGTGCCCCAACTAAATCGCGCAGGGGGCCAGGGGTAAAGCCGGGCAGCAGGGCCGTGCGAAAGTTGGGGTGCTGCTTGAAAGCGCCAACCATAACCACCCGAGCCTTAGAGACGATCGCCTCATCGGCCCAGGCTTCGAGCGCCAGACACAGACCCTTAGGCTTTGCCTCAGAGGGAAGAATGGAGCGATCGGGGTAGGCTTTTTCGAGGTGGAGGGCGATCGCAGTCGAGTCGGGAATCACCAGCTCACCATCCTTCAGCACGGGCACCTGGCGCTGGCCCGACATCTGAAACACTTCGACCTGACCAACGCCGGGGGTGACTTCGACCTTGCGATAGGGCACCTGCTTGTAATCGAGAATCAGGCGAATTTTTTCGGCAAAGGTTGAGGCTTCAAACTGGTACAGCTCTAGCATAGGAATCCTTATTGACCGGGGTCTTCGGGGGGCGGAGTGGGTACGGCTAAACCCGGTAACACTGTATCGCTATTTGCTGGCGCTGCACAGGCGGAATTAGTCGGCGGCTGGGTGGTGACGGTGACGGTTTCAAACCCGGCGGTGGCGAGCAGCTGCCCTACGGTAACTTCGGCACGTCGGTTGGCCTCGGCCAGCAGGTTCTCACTACAGGCGGCTGCTTCAATTTTGAGCAGGGCTTCCTGCTGTGCTTTTTCTTGTAGCTCGGGGGCAACATCTGGCCCCAGGCCCAAAAAGCCCCGGCTGTAGTCAAACACGTTAGATTTGCTGAGGTCGATCTTGCTGTCCAGAATTTTGGGCGGCGGCAGGGTAATTTGAATCGCATCAGCCCCGGTGACCTGCACATCCTCAGGCGTCAGCTCGGCTAGGTCAACCCCAGCCCGCACCTCACCATAGGCAATATAGAGCAGGTTGGTGGAGCCAATCACGTAGCCCGCCAGGGTGCGATCGCTCTGGGTCGGCACCACCGCCTCCATGGCAAAGATCGCCGTGGTCAGCTCGCTAGCCCCCCGCAGCTGCTGCACCACCACCGATCGCACATCCACCTGGGGCTCGGCTGGCGCGGGGGTGAGCATGAGGCGCGCCCCCTCAAGAAAGCGATCGGGCGATCGCCAAAAGCCCACTCCAGCGACAACCCCCACCAAGACTGCACCCCCCAGCAGCGCATTGAATACCCCGCTCACCAAGCGAAAAGGGCCACGACGCGGCTTCGGCGGGACAGGTTGCGGCATAGGGATAGGCGGCGGGTCGGACAGCTTGCGATCGGGAGGGGCAGGGCGCATAGGGGTGGATGGGTAGGCGGGTGGATAGATGGGTGGTGATTCGGGGCAAGAGGTGATTTAGGTCAAGTGTACTATTCTTTTTTAAACTGTTCGACAAAGGCGGTGTGTTCTGGTGAAGATATGCCTAACTGCAAAACCTCTAGCACCCGTGGCATTTGGTTACTCAGCAGCGCGTCTACCGCTAGCCACAGACCTGGAAATACTCGACTGCGAAGGATGCCATCCGAATCGGGCGACAACAGTTGATACTCTCCTTCCGTGAGCCAAAACCATTCCAGCTGATTGTCGTAGGATTGCCAAATCACGTACTCCAGCACGCCATTGCGACGATACACCTGCTTTTTGATGCCTCTGTCCATGGCGGCGCTGCTGGCCGCAATTTCCACGATCAGTTCCGGTGGGCCTTCAATGTAGTCATCAGCACTAATTAGGGTTTGCCCGCCCGCCGCTGCTTCAATAAACAGTGCCGCATCGGGCTGAGGTTCGTTGTCTAAATCTAGACGCACGGTTGGCTCAACACTCAGATCTACGCCGGGAGTCAGGGTTTGGTAAACCCCTAGCCA
>JBARVK010000293.1:0-10450 GCA_049646225.1 Nodosilinea sp. | reverse complement strand
GGGGTTGAGGGCTAACGATTGACAGGCTAACGTAGGCTGATTCGGGTCGGCAAACGTGGGCCGATGCTGATGAGCTGGAGGGCCAAGGGGGTCCAGGGGCCCAGGGAGCCCGTCCTTTACTCTTGTTTACTCTGGATCAACTAGGGCTGCAGCGTTGACGAAGGGCTGCAGGGCGATCGCGGTGGCTTGGTAGGTCAGCGCTAACTGCTCCAGGCGAGCGGTCAGCGTCTCGCGGTCTCCCGTGGGGGCGATCGCCTCCAGGTCGCGGCAGATCTGGCTCAGCCCCAGGGCGCCCAGGGACGCACTGCTGGACTTAAGACCGTGGGCCAGACGCTGAACGTCTCCCCAGGCTTGGCGGTTGGCGGCGGTTTTTATGGCCTCTATCTGCTGCGGCGTATCGGCTAGAAAAAACTCAATTAGCTCAGGGATGGTGTCGTGGGCTTCGTCTCCTAGGGCCTGGCGCAGCTCCTCTAAAATTCGTCGATCCAGGAGCGGATCGAGCGGTGCAGAGGCCTCTTTGGGGGCGGCCTTAGCCCCGGCTTGACGCGCCTGGCATTGGCTGAGTACCTGTCCCAGTTCCTCAATGCGGATGGGCTTGCTGACGTAGAAATCCATGCCAGCGGCGAGGCATTTTTCGCGATCGCCCTGCATCACATTGGCAGTCATAGCCACTAGCTGGGGGCGATTTGGGGTCGGCCAGCGCTGGCAGATTTGAGTCGCGGCTTCCAGCCCGTCCATCTCCGGCATCTGGATATCTAGCAGCACCACGTCGTAGGGCTGCCGCTCCAGGGCCGATAGCACCTCTAAGCCGTTGCCCACTACCTCGGCCCGGTAGCCCAACCGCTTGAGCATCAGCAGGGCAATTTTTTGATTCACCAGATGGTCTTCTGCCAGCAGAATTCGCAGGGGCGACTTGACGCCGGGGGCGGCCTGTTCCTGGCTGTCGGCAGGCCGCTGCCCCGCCGGGGGTAGTAGCGGCCCCGCGAGAGCCGTGGTCAGGGCGGTGAAGAGCTGAGCGGCCTTGACTGGCTTACTGATCACCGCTGCCAAACGGCTTTGCTCTGCCTGGGTCAGGCCCTCCGGTTTGCCCATGGAGGTGAGCAGAATCAGAGGCATCTGGGCATAGTCTGGCAGGGTCTGAATTTGGGCCGCCAGCATCAGGCCATCCATGGCGGGCATCTGCATGTCTAGAACTGCTAAGTCAAAGGGGTGGCCCTGGCGCAGCAGGATGAGGGCCTCTAGCCCCGAGGCGACCGCCACCGGTTCCATTTGCCAGGTGCGGCTGTGGTGGATCAAAATTTGTCGATTGACGGCGTTGTCGTCCACGATCAGCAGACGTTTGCCCACCAGTGATTGGGGCACCTGGGATCTTTGGGGCTGCGGCCCAGCCGTCGCCATAAACGTAAAGTAAAAAGTGGATCCAAGCTCGGGCTGGCTCTCGACCCACATCTTGCCCCCCATTAGCTCGCTCAGTCTGCGGCTGATGGCCAGCCCCAGGCCCGTCCCCCCGTAATTGCGCGTCGTGGAGGAATCGACCTGGCTAAAGGCCTTAAACAGCCGCTCCTGCTTATCGGCTGGAATACCAATGCCGGTATCTCGAACGGCAAACTGAATCTCTAGGGGGCCGTCGCTTGCTGGGGGGGCATCTAGCTCCCGCTGAGCCGAGGAGGTGACAGCGGCAGTGACGACCACCTCCCCCTGCTGGGTGAATTTGACCGCGTTGTTGAGCAAATTCACCAGAATCTGCCGCAGGCGGGTGACATCTCCCAGCAGCACTCTGGGCACCTCCGGGGGCAGCAGATAGGCTAGCTCTAGTCCTTTTTGGGTTGCCTCTGGAGCCAGCAGATCCAGGGCTTCCTCCAGGCAGGTCAGCAGGTTGAAGGGCTGTTGTTCCAACTCCAGCCGCCCCGACTCAATTTTTGAGAAGTCGAGGATGTCGTTGATGATGGTCAGCAGGGACTCGCCGCTGGAGCGAATGATCTCGATGTATTCTCGCTGGGTGGCGGTGAGGTCCAGGTCGAGCAGCAGCCCGGTCATGCCGATGACCGCATTCATCGGCGTGCGAATTTCATGGCTCATGGTGGCCAGAAAGCTGCTTTTGGCTTGGTTCGCCCGGTCGGCCACCTGTCTGGCCTGCTCTAGGGCCAGGTTTTGGCTTTGCAGTTCGGCCTTGGCCTCTTTGTAGGCGGTAACGTCGCTGATGGTGCCGATGAACCCGGTCAGCAGGCGGTTGGTGTCCAGTAGCGGCATCGCCTGCCCAAAAACCCAGGCCACCGACCCATCTGCCCTTAAAAACCTGAATTCCAGGGCAAAGTCCTGGCTGGCCTGAACCGCCTGCTGCCAGGTATCGAGCACCTGCTGGCGGTCTTCGGGGTGAATAACGGCGGCCCAGCCGCTGTCCATGGCCTGCTCTGGGGTCATCTGACTGACCTCGCACCAGCGATCGTTGACGTAGGTGCAGCGGCCCTCGCCGTCGGTTAAGAAGATGCCCACGGGGGCAAAGCGGGAAAGGGTGCGGAAGCGCCGCTCGCTTTCGTGGAGAGACTGCTCGGCCTGTTTGCGCTGGATGAACTGCCCAATCTGGTTGCCGGCGCTCATCAGCACGTTCGCCAGTTCCCGGTCGAGGGGCTGCACGTGGCGGCTAAAAAACACCATCACCCCAAGTACCGTTCCCTTGTGGATGATCGGGCAGCCAAAGGCGCTGCGCAGACCGGCCTTGGCCGAATTGCTGGCCCTGGGGCAGTAGTCGGCTTTGGGCACGTCGCTAATCCAGGCGGGGGCCTCCTGCTGCCACACCCGCTGGGGAATGCCAATCCCGGTGGACAGGGGAGGCTGCTGGGTCAGGCGCATGAATTCTTCTATGGGCTGCTGGTGTAGGCACCAGGTGGAGAGGCAGTTGAGCTGGTGGTTGGGGGCATCCACCAGCCAGAGTTCGCCGGTGGCCCAGCCCAGGTTGCCGCAGATGGCCTGCAAAATCTTGGCCACGGCGGTTTCTAGGTGCTGCACTTTGGCCAAAATGCGGGCGATCGCGTACTGAGTCTGAAGCCGCTGTTCGGTGCGTTTGCGATCGCTAATATCCGTCACGCTGCCCTCATAGCCCACCGGCTGCCCTGCCGGGTCGTACACAATCCTGGCATTCTCAGAGATCCAGATAATGTCACCGTCCTGGCGATAGACCTGGGATTCAAAGTCGGCGACTTGGCCCTTGGTCTCCATCTGTCGCACAAACCGCTGGCGCTGGCCGGGCCTGACGTAGAGCTGCTGCTCCACATCGGTCAGGGTCGCCACCAGCTCCGGGGCCGAAGGGTAGCCCAAAATCTGGGCCATCATCGGATTGGCCCGCAGATAGCGCCCGTCTAGGGTGGTGCGGTAGAGCCCCTCCACCGCATTCTCAAACAGGTCGCGGTACTCCAGTTCTGCCTGGGCCTGGTCGGCCATGGTCTGGGCCAGCCGCTGGAGACTGCGCCGCAGCTCGAGCTGACTCATCACCTGGCGCCCGATGGCGGCCAGAGCTTCGAGCTGCTCTTCGGTCAAATGTCTGGGCATGCGATCCAGCACGCACAGGGTGCCCAGGGCGTGGCCCTCCCCCGTCACCAGGGGCACGCCGTAGTAGCTGCGGATATGGGCGTCCCCGGTGACCAGGGGATTGTCCACAAAGCGCTGGTCGGCCAGGGCATCGGGCAGCTGAAACACCCCCGGTTCGAGAATGGCGTGGCTGCAAAACGCATCGCTGCGCCTGGTTTCAGGCACATCCAGGCCAATGTTGGACTTAAACCACTGGCGGTTTTGATCTAGCAGGCTGACCAGGGCGATTGGGGTACCGCAGATGTGGGCAGCAAGCTTGGCTAAATCGTCAAAGGCAGCTTCTGCCTCGGTGTCGAGGATGTCGTAGCCCAGCAGGGCGGCTAGCCGTTGATGTTCGTTGGGGGGCAGAGGAGCCGACATAGGGCAGAGTGTTCAGGAGAGAGGAGAGATTGGACGGTGAGCGTTGGGACACCACCCTAGGGTGACAACCCTAGGGCGTGATCGGTAACTGAAGACAGCCGCTGACCGATCAAAGCGTCGTAGCTACAGCATGCCCGAATCCGCTCCGCTCCAGTTGGTGCGGGGTGTCGTTGTGCGCCAATTTCTTTTACAGCTGAGGCGAGGGAGAATCCGGCTAGTCAGCTCGGCTCAGAAGCGAGTTCTAACCTGGCCGCGAATGGTGCGGTTGCGGTAAGCGCTGCCCTCGCCGCTGGCGGCCACATTGCTAAAGCCGTAGCCCAAATCCACCTCCACCTGGTTGAACTGGGCGGTGCAGAGGGCGTCGTAGCCGTAGGTGCCCGACCAGTTCCCCATCAGCCGCTGGGCTCCCAGGAGGGCGGCCAGACGGCAGGACAGATTGGGCAAAATCTGGCCTCGCCAGGCCAGTTCGCCATTAGACACTAAGAAATCTGGGGGCGAAAAGTAGCCGCTGGTGGCTTCTACGTCGCGGCCATACCGCCAGTTAAACAGGTTGGCCGCCAGGGTAAACTCCCCCAGATGATGCTCCAGGCGGCTGAAGGACTGCTGTTCCCAGTTGCCGTCGCTGTAGTTGCCTAGCCGCAGCAGGGAAAAAAAGCTGGTGTCTGGGGTGATCTGCCAGAATAACTGGGGGCCGTAGCGCCAGGCCGAAATCTGGTTGTCCAGGGTGGCGGCATTGAACTTGTAGGGGCCGTGGTCGAGGTGCACCGATAGGCTGGCGCTGGGGCCAAGGGATATCTCGGTACTGGCCCTTAGGTTGAGGGCCACGGGCCGTCGCTCAAACAGGTCTACCCCGGCCCCCAAGGTGGTGGTGAAGTCTCCCATAGACCCTGTCCAGGCGGCTTTGAGGGGAACGTTAACCACGCGCTCCACCTCGGGATCTGTAAAGGTGTTGAACCCTGTAGAGGCGCTGAGGCGATCGCCGTTGGCCAACCGTCCGCTGACGGTGGGTTCGATCAGCCGGTTGCCTTCAGAAAAGTTGTTCAGGTCGTCTTTGAAATCGATTGTCAGGGTCTCAATTTGCCAGAGAGCAGTCTGGGGTTCTGGGTCGGGTGCCTGGGGCGATGGAGACGGCGGCACGTAGAGGCCGGGATTGAGATTCTCAGGGGCAGCGCCCAGCAGGTCAGCGGCCCGATAGGAGACATTCTCCTCCAGCGCATCCCAGGTGAGTGCTGGTGCCGCTCGGGCACTCTCCTCAACCGAATGGATCGTCGCCGGATTGGACTCCGGGGTTAAGGCCGGCATCGCCTGCGCCCTGGCGGGAGCACCCCAGGCTAGGCCCAAGAGACTAGCCACGCTGAGGATCCAAACTGACTCAAAGACTGATGTCATAGCGTCTGGGCATCTATCGGCCAGTTGCTTTTACAGCATGCCATTGAGCAAAGCGCCTTCCAACAAGATGCCATTAACTTAATCAAATCTACCTGGGCCAGCGGCGGTGATCCGGGTAATCTGGGAGAATTCTAGAAGCGATGCTGACCGGCGGCGGTGGTTTGTTTTTAGATACAAAACTGGTCGCAGATTAAAAGCTTAGCGTGCATCGTCTCTCTTCTTCAGTCGGTCTTTAGTCGGTCTTTGCCCATGAGCGGTGCTCCAGCTATTGCGGTCAACCAGTTGCCTGATCAGCCCCTTTTACCCCGCAATCGACGGCTGCGCCTGCGCGATCGCACCCTTTTGTTTCGCTATTTGGTCATCGTCAATCTGATGCTGGGAGCCTGGTATCTGGAGTGGCGAATTACCACCTCCATTGGCGGTGCCCCCCTAGTGCTGGCGCTGCCGCTGCTGGCGGCGGAAATTTACATGTACCTGGGGGGGGTGATGTTTTTGGTGGGCCTGTGGCGACCCATTCAGCGCCAGGTGCGATCGCTCCAGCAGCTGATTCCCCCCCTGCCCCGCCCCGACTACCCCAGTGTCGATGTCTTTATCACCTGCTACAACGAGCCGGTGGAGATCATCGAGCCGACTGTGCTGGCGGCCCTGGCCATGGACTACCCGGTGACCAAACTGCGGGTGTACATCCTCGACGACGGCAATTCCCCCGATATCCGCGCCATGGCCGAGCGCATCTGCCTCAGCGACCTGCAATCTCCCGCCCTCCAGACGGTAGCGGCTGACCTCGATCGCGATCGCACCGTCCTTACTGCCCGCCTGCACCAGATCCGCGCTCTCCAGGAAGATGTCGCTGAGGTGGAACGCCGCTTCACCCACCACCAGATGCAGGTGTCGTCCCGCCCGGAGGTGCTGCCCGACATTCTGGCCTGGTTTGATCGGGTGCGTCCGGCGGGAATGCCCGACGCCGTTTGGCTGAGCTGCCAGACCGCCCTGGGGGAGGGGATAGACAACGCCCTGTGCCATGCCCACCAAAACCTGCCCGCCGACACGCCCATCACCCTGGAGGCGGCGGTGTTCAACCATGCCGTGGTGCTGCGGATCTGGGATCAGGGCCCTCCCTTTGACCTGGAGGGCTACCGATTGGCCCATCCGGGGCGGGTGGACGACTGGGCCGAGCGGGGCCGGGGGCTCATGCTCTTAGAGCAGACGGTGGATGAGCTGACCTACGTTCGGGGTGCGGGCGATCGCAACTGCCTGGTGTTGATCAAGCGCTACGCCCCCCCGCCGGGGGCAGACCCGGAAACGACGAGTCAGTTGGGCCTGCTTCAGAGTCTGCGTCAGCTGCTGCTGCTGAGTCACCCCGACCACGCCGATCTGCCTACCCTGCTGACGGCCCAGGTGCAGTCTCTCCAGGCCCAGATCGATCGCAAAACCCAGGCCCTCGCCGATCTGGCCCGCTGTCGCTACATCGCCCGGGCCAAACCCCAGGGGCGACCCCACCACGCCAAGGCGGGCAATATCAACCACGCCCTGTTCTCGGGGGAAACCAGCGGCGACTTTGTCCTCACCTTGGATGCCGACCACATTCCCAAGCCCCAGTTTCTCCAGCGGGTGCTGCCCTATTTTTTTGAGTACAACCTCGATCGGGGCCAGTACGAGGGCAACCGCGTCGCCTTTGTGCAAACCCCCCAGGCCTTTTACAACCTCCCCCCCGGCGACCCCTTTGGCCACGATTCCCACCTGTTCTACGGCCCCATTCAGCAGGGCAAAGACGGCATGAACTCGGCCTTTTACACCGGCACCAATGCGGTGCTGCGGCGAGAAGCCCTGGTGAACATGGGCCTGCAGCACTTCGCCGCAGACTTCGCCAAGGACGAGCAGCGGCTGGCCGAGTTTGACCTGATTGGCGGGCTGTCCAGCATCAGCATCACCGAGGATATGAACACCGCCATGCGGCTGCACTCCGTCGGCTGGCGATCGGTGTACCACAGCGAAATTCTGGCGGAGGGGCTGGCCCCCGACGACCTCAGCTCCACCCTAAAGCAAAAGCTGCGCTGGGCCCAGGGCACCATTCAGGTGCTCCTGCGGGATAACCCCCTGGTCAAACCGGGGCTGTCCTTCTGGCAGCGGCTTCAGTATTTTCAGACCATGTACAGCTATTTTGTGGGCTTTTTCATCACTATTTTTCTGGCCTATCCGATTATTTTCTTCTTCACCGGGCTGATTCCCGTGAACAGCTTTGGGCCTGAGTTTGCCCTGCATTTTGTGCCCGCCTACCTGGTCAACCGGCTGACCTTTGTGGCGGCCAGCTGGGGCATTCCGCTGCGGGAGCTGTGGCGCAATGAACAGTATGCGATCGCCCTGTTTCCCCTGTACATTCAGGCGGTGTGGAGTGTATTTACAGGCCAGCCAATTAAGTTTCAGGTCACCCCCAAGCAGCGCCAGTCTGGGGTATATCTAGGATTGGTGCGGGTGCAGCTGGTCTTTTTTGTCCTGACCCTCGCTGGCATCGGCTGGGGACTGCTACAGCTAGTGCTGGGGCACTGGCCCGACCCCTGGGTGTATGTCATCAACAGCTTCTGGGCACTCTACCATCTGGCGCTGCTTTGGGTCATTATTCGGGCCGCCTGGTGGCAACCCAAGCCTGCGGCGTAAGCTGCTCTCTACCGTGTTTTTGCTTCCTATAATCTTTTGTTCTATAAGGAAAACCCGATGACGATGGATGTTAAAACCCTGGAACCCGCTGGTGTCTTGGACGGAGCCGCCGCCCAGGATTTGAAAAACCAGGTGCTCGATACCCTGCGGGACGGGGCCGATGGGGTGCTGCTCAATCTGGCTGGGGTTACTTTTATGAACAGTTCTGGCATTGGGGCGCTGGTGGCTACCCTTAAAAGCGTGCGCGAAAAAGACAAGCACCTCTTCATCTGCGGCCTCACCGATCAGGTGCGGATGATTTTTGAGCTGACCAAAATGGATCGGGTGTTTAACCTCTACGCCGACGTGGATGAGTTTGAGGCCAAAATGGCCTAGGGGTAATGCCCAGCATCGGGCTGGCTGAGGGCTCCTGCGGTCGGCAAACGGCCCCCCTACTCGCGCGGTGGCCTGCGGCGGTACATCCCATTAAAAGGGCGCTTGCCCTATCCCGGTCGGCCCAAACCAGTGGTTCACTTGCCCTAGGCGATCGGCTGCGCGATCGCCTGTCCCCCCTGGGCTTTGTACAGCAGGCTTTCCAAAATAATGCCGTTGGTGTTCACATTCAGAGAGCGATTGGGGCCAAGGGCTGGATCCTCATAGCGTCCGGCAAAATAGCCCCGTTGGTTATCCGCCAGGGTTTGTACCGTCTCGCGTAGCCGTTGTGCATAGTCAGACTCGGGAAACAGAGCGTGCCAGGCAAACGCTGCCTTGGTGCTGAGAAAGCGCAGCCGGTTGTAGCGCTGGCCCCGGCTGTTGACGGCGGTCCAAGGCTGACCATCGCCGTAGACGCCGTAGTAAAGGAAGTAGGGCGGTTGATCGAGGGCATCTTCGTTGACGGCGGTGAGAGTGCCGGTGCGGGCGTAGCGGTTGGCCTGAGCAGTTAGCAGACCATTCACCTGGCCCCGCTCGTCGTCGGGCCAGCCGAGTTCGAGGCCCCAGAGCAGATAGGGGTCGTTGGTGAGCACGTTGATGGCCCCGTGGGAGTCGCGATCGCGCCGGTCTACCTGAAGATCGACCCCCTCTACCGTGACGGTGCGGGTCGGCGGGTGGTGCAGCGCCTGGTCGGCCTCCAGGCCCCAGAGCTTGAGGCTGTAGGCGGCGTACTGTTCGTAGCCCAGGCGGCCCTCCTGCCAGTACTGCAAGCCAGTTTTGCCGCTCACCGTGCCGCTGCCCCACAGCTGCCCCTCTTTGACCAGCCTGGCCAGGTCGTAGCGGGCCACGATGGCGGCGATGCGATCGCCGTAGGCCGGGTACTGGACCTTCAGGGTGTGCAGACTGAGCAGGTAGCGGCCCATATCCAGCGCTGACCAGCCGCTGCTGCCCTGGCGGTCGGGGCGATTGTTGAGGGTCCGCATCTCGGCGGTGGCGGTGTTGTAAGCCTTGTTGGGCAGGCCAGTAGAGGGCAGGGGCATGGTCTCTAAGGTAGTCAGCAGCCGCTCCAGGCGAGGCCGAAACTGAGCCTCGGTGATCAGACCCAGCTGCCGCCCGGCGTGCAGGCCCAGTATGGCGCTGCCCTGATCCCAGAGGGTGCTCCAGGAGTAGCCGTCTACGCTGTGGATCAGGCCAGTGGCGGGGTGCCAGTTACGCTCAAAATAGACCCAGGCCCGGCGGGCGGTGACTTGGTCGGCGGCGGTTAGCCCCTGGCCGGGGGAGTCGGTCATCGCCGGGGGCGGTGGATGGGGGCGGCAGGGGCGGTAGAGGCACCCGAAGCGGTGGTCCAGTAGGGCGGGGTGGCGGTAACCAGGCTGATTTGGGGGGCGGCAGAGCCGGGGAGGCCGCGGTTGAGAGCGCTGCCGCTGCGGATGGCCTGCCACCAGGGAGAGGCCGGGTGGGAACTGGGCTGCACCAGGGGTACCGCACTGATGCGGCGGTAGAGAATGGCCTGGAGCACCAGGCTGTTGGTGCCGTTGGTAAAGCCCTGGGCTGACTGGCGATCGCCTTCGTAAATGCCTTCGTAGTAGCCCTGCTCAGGATCAACGCGATCGCCTACGGCCTCGACCAAGGTTTGGCTGTAGGGGTGATCGGGGAACAGGGCGGCATAGCCGTAGGCTACCCCGGTACTGACAATTCGCTGGGGCGTAGTTTCTCCGCTGTCGGTAAGAGCGGGCCAGGGCTCGCCGTTGGCTACCAGGGGGCTATGCACTACGTAGGGAGCCGACGAAATCAGAGCGGTGCCGGAGGCGCTGAGGGTGCCGGTGCGCTGATGGCGGTTTGCCTCTGCCTGAAACATCGGTTCGAGACGCGATCGCGCTTGGGGCTCAAGCCCAAACTCCAGGCCGTAGAGCACCAGGGGCGTGGCGGTGGTGTACTGTTCTGGGGCAGAGGCGGCTGGTGGGGATACGGGCACCGCCTGCCCCTCTAGGGTCTGGGTCTGGTAGCGATCGCTAAAATCCGACCGGCTGGCATCAAAGCCCCACAGCTG
>JBARVK010000292.1:0-4452 GCA_049646225.1 Nodosilinea sp. | reverse complement strand
GTCTAAACAGATACGGGCCCAGCCAGCATCACTGACGCCGACCAGTTCGTAGGTTGATTCTTGAATGAAAAAGCCGCGGTGATCCCGAGTGCCAGGTAACACGGAAAAGCGGTGGTCACCATCATCTTGATTGTTCATGGTGGTTTCTAAATAAAGGATTTTAAACGTACGGGAAGCCGTTCCTGTACGTTTAAATTCTAGATGAAGGAACCGTGAAGTAAATCTATTTCTTGCGAATTAATTTTAATCTTTACCTTATGCCTCTAAAGTGTTACCAAAACAACGTTTACGGACGTTTCTTCATCAATAAACGTTAATGATTTTGACTTTGGATTGTGGGTTACAGCGGCAAAATGCGCTCAGCTACCCGTAGTTTTGCCGAGCGAGAGCGGGGATTCTGGCTGATTTCAGCGTCGTCGGCAATCACAGGCTTCTTGGTAATGACTTTGAAGTCGGGGGAGTCTTTAAGCGTGTGCTTAACTAAACGGTCTTCTAGACTGTGAAAGCTGATCACAACCAGTCGCCCGCCCGGAGCCAGCCAGGTGGGGGCAACCTGGAGCAGGGTCTCTAGTACCTCCAGCTCCCGATTGACCACAATTCGCAGGGCCTGAAAGGTGCGAGTCGCCGGGTGAATGCGGCCATAGCGATAGCTGCGCGGCACGCAGCGGGCGATCGCCTCGGCCAGGTCGGTGGTATTTTGCCAGGGGCGCTGGTCTACGATATTGCGGGCAATGCGGCGCGACAGCCGCTCTTCGCCGTAGGTATAGATTAGGTTGGCCAGCTCGGTTTCGTCCCAGTAGTTGACGATATCGGCAGCGGTGAGATCCTGGCGCGGATCCATGCGCATGTCGAGGGGAGCACTCTGGCGAAAGCTAAAGCCGCGATCGCCCACGTCGAGCTGTACCGAACTCACCCCCAGGTCGGCCAGAATGCCGCTAAAGGGCTCGCCCGAGGGTTTGAACTCGGCAAAGTTACCGTGCCAGTAGGAAACGCAGTTGCCAAACTCCGCCAGATTCGCCTGGGTAGCCGCGATCGCCGTGGCGTCTTGATCAATCGCAACCAGGCTCACCGTCGGATCGGCTGCCAAAATCAGGCGGCTGTGGCCACCCCCCCCGGCTGTCGCATCGAGGTAGCGGCCCCCGGGCTGAATATTGAGGCCATCAACTACCGCCTCGGGCAGTACCGGCACATGATAAAACTCTGACTCTGCCATCAGCAATCTCAATCTCGGCTTTCGATCGCAAACTCAGGCGATACCCATTAAGATACTCAAAGATACAGCACAACAAGCCTTCGACGATTGGGTAGCCCCTATGTCTATCATTGAAACTAAGACAGAACCCATGGTGCTCAACATGGGACCGCACCATCCCTCTATGCACGGGGTACTGCGGCTCATAGTCACCCTCGACGGGGAAGACGTGGTCGACTGCGAGCCGGTAATTGGCTACCTGCACCGAGGCATGGAAAAAATCGCCGAAAGCCGCACTAACGTTATGTTTGTGCCCTACGTGAGCCGCTGGGACTACGCGGCGGGCATGTTCAACGAAGCGATTACGGTTAACGCTCCCGAAAAGCTGGCCGACATTGAAGTGCCCAAGCGGGCCAGCTACATTCGCGTCATTATGCTGGAGCTGAACCGGATTGCCAATCACCTGCTGTGGCTTGGCCCCTTCCTGGCCGACGTGGGTGCCCAGACCCCTTTCTTTTATATCTTTCGCGAGCGCGAGATGATCTACGACCTGTGGGAAGCCGCCACGGGCATGCGCCTGATCAACAACAACTACTTCCGCATTGGCGGGGTCGCCGCCGACCTGACCTACGGCTGGATCGATAAGTGTCTCGACTTCTGCGACTACTTTTTACCCAAGGTTGACGAGTACGAAAAGCTGATCACCAACAACCCCATCTTCCGCCGCCGCATTGAGGGCGTGGGCACCATTTCCCGCGACGAGGCGATCGCCTGGGGGCTGTCTGGCCCCATGCTGCGCGGCTCCGGCGTCAAGTGGGATCTCCGCAAAGTTGACCACTACGAGTGCTACGACGACTTCGACTGGGATGTGCAGTACGAAACCGCTGGCGACTGCATGGCCCGTTACCAGGTCCGCATTCGGGAAATGCGCGAGTCGGTGAAAATTATTCGCCAGGCCTGTAAGGGGCTGCCCGGTGGCCCCTTCGAAAACCTGGAGGCCAAGCGTATGGCCGAAGGTCCTAAGTCAGAGTGGAACAGCTTTGACTATCAGTTTATCGGCAAAAAAATTGCCCCCACCTTCAAAATTCCGGCTGGGGAGCACTACGTGCGTCTAGAGAGCGGCAAAGGTGAGCTGGGCGTCTTCATTATGGGCGACGACAACATGTTTCCCTGGCGGTTCAAGATTCGCGCCGCCGATTTCAACAACCTGCAAATTTTGCCTCACATCTTAAAGGGGGTCAAAGTAGCCGACATCATGGCGATTTTGGGCAGCATTGACATTATCATGGGTTCCGTAGATCGCTAATGGGTCTGTAGGGTCGTACCCCAGCACGGGTTTTGAGCCGATGGACTACCATAGCGGTGGCGGTCTTGCCTGGGGAACAGGCGAGGCCATTTCCCTCCTGCTGGGCTAGTCGCCACTGGCCTTCTGTCCCTGATCATTCCATCGCCTGTGACCTCACTGCCCTCTAGTTCCTCTCGTCACCTTGTTCGCCAGCGCCGGATTCAGCAGGCCAAACGGCGGCGGGCGACAACTTTTGTGGTTTTGCTGCTGTTGACGGTGGGGGCTCTGGGGGTGCGATCGCTGCCCCGTCCGTCCCTCCGGCAAATTCAAAAGACTGTTTGGGTCAGCCATCCTGAGCCGCTGGCGATGGCTGGTGGTGACCCCTACATTCGCGCCCTCATGCGTACCATCTCCGCTGCCGAGTCCAACACTAAGCAGCCCTACAATGTGCTCTACGGCGGTGATAATGTCCAGCAGCTCAACCGTCACCCTAATATTTGTACCGAGATTGTAGCTGGTCCTAACCAGGGCCGCTGCACCACCGCCGCCGGGCGCTACCAGTTTTTAACCGACACCTGGCGGGAAAAAGCGCTGCAGTATCATCCCAAAGCGTCTACCTGGTTCAGCACCTGGGGAGACTATAGTTTTGACCCCGAATCACAGGATTTAGTCGTCTACAACTGGCTCAAAGACACCTCTGCCTGGAATCTCGACATTCCGACGGCCCTGCGCGACGGTCGCCTCGATGAGGTTCTCCGCCGCCTGTCTGGTACCTGGACGAGTCTCGGCTATGGTATCGAGTCCAACAGCATGACCGCTCGGCTGCCCCGCATCTACAGCAACTTGCTAGAGGAAGAGCTAGAGCTATCCACCTCTAGTCAGGCCCGGTAACGCAGTTGGGGCTCTTGGCAATGCAAGTGCGGGTAGCCAGGTGCACAAACTCAACTACCCACCACCTTTCCCTACAAAGCAACCTGGCAACTGCGGTTAAGACCATGATGTCGATCGCCCAAAAACTGTCGCCGGGCTGCAACCTTAGCCGCGAGCCCGTTCCAGCAAAATCATCATGATGAGGCTGAGCAGTGCCTGGGTTTCTTCCTGCGGTGATAATTGGTCGATTGGCTTCACTATAAACTTGCGAGACAACAGCGACGGCTGCTTTTCTAGACGCATGACTACGGTGCCATCGCTGCGTTTTACTAAATATTTAGGATTGAGTACATAACCACTCAAGGCTCCTAAGATGGGTACCTCTTGAAATAGCGAGTCAAGTACTTTAACCCAGGGATTTTCTTCCTGAATGTGCAGGTCGCTGTTTACCGGGGTAAAAATATCGTAATGAGCTTTCCACAGCGATCGCATTCCCTGCCGCTTCACGCCCCCAATGACTGCGCCGTGGCTATCTGTGAAGTTGTAGCGAGCCGAAAAGTCAATAATTCGATCGGCTTTTATGTCGTAAAGCCTCTGAGTTTGGGCTTCGTCGGCAAAAACACCAATCGCTTCTTTTAACTTAAATAACTTTTGCTTAACAAAGAACACAACGTTGCCGTCAGCATTGGTAACAGTAAGCCTAGGCGCGATCGTCCAAATCTTAAACGTAATCTCTAGGGGATATTGCATACCTTGGAACAGCTCCAGCTTTTAGAGGACAGTGTTCCTTAGTAATCCCCTGTTTGGACTGCCACTATCAGCCACACAAGAGTGCGATCGCAGATTTCCTGTAGATTGAGCTGACGACGGAAGCCAAACAATCCTAGAAAGTATTTAATTATACTCCCCAGGCAGATCGGTTTTGATCACAGTAACTCCGCCAAATTTCTTTCCTGACATTCTCAGTAATTCATCACCTGTAAAGGTTCACTCCCCCCGTCTGGGCAACCTTGCTCAAGCGGCCTGAGGTAGCGGCATGGGCACTGGAGGAGCCGGTAGTCCTTTGCGTCTGAGCGCAATGACCTCGGCCAGGTAAGGCCAGGGG
>JBARVK010000291.1:0-7502 GCA_049646225.1 Nodosilinea sp. | reverse complement strand
GACGTGTAGAGCAAAATTTTGGAGAGAAGTCTGTCAATGGAAAAACGGAAAAACGCGTTAGTACTAAAAACAAATACTGCTAACCAATCTCTATATCTCTTGAGACACCGTAGCATGTTTGAAAAGGGGATGGTGCATCGGAGTGTGAAATAGCCAAAAAACCTAGTCGAAGACAACGATGCTTGGCCAAAATCAGCCTCCTGCTTTACCTGTATTGCCAACGCCTCTATGTAAAGATTTGTGTCGGGGCATAGCCCTGGCCCTGATCCCTAACGTGGGAGAATAGACATTTAGCTGAGACATAACCATCATGCCCGCCGCCTATATCGAAAACGAAACTGAGTTTGACGCCCTACTGGGTGCAGAATCGCTATTCGTAGTTGACTGCACAGCCACTTGGTGTGGCCCCTGCAAGCTGGTGGCCCCCCTGATGGATCAGCTGGCCGATGAGTACGGCGATCGCGTCAAAGTGCTCAAGCTGGATCTCGACGCCAACCAAGCCATCGCTAAGCGGTACGGCATTCGCAGCATTCCCGCCGTGATGTTCTTTCAGCAGGGCGACGTCGCTGAGACCCTTGTTGGGGCCAAGAAGTACGACGAGTATAGTGAAACCCTGAGTAAGTATTTGGGCTAATCAGCACCGGTCAAACACTGTTCTAGACGCCGATCGCGGCGAGCCAGAGCTGATAGCTCAAATTGCTCGTGGCCAGGCAAAGGTCTGGGCTGCGATCGAGCCTGAGAATCGTCACGGAGGAAGCTGAGCACATACTCCGTTGCGATCCTCCGCAACGGCTCAAGGATCTAGGCAGAACGCCCCCACCCCCGTAGACTGAGGACACCGATTGATCCAACAGCAGAGCGGGCGATATGGAAATTCTTTTTGTGGCAGCCGAGGCAGCGCCCCTGGCCAAAGTCGGCGGCATGGGTGACGTGGTGGGCTCGCTGCCTAAGGTGCTGCGCAAGATGGGCCACGACGTGCGCATCTTCATGCCCTACTACGGCTTTATGCCCGACAAGGTAGACATTCCCGCAGAGCCGGTGTGGCAGGGCACCGCCATGTTTAACGACTTTGCCGTGTACGAAACCACTCTGCCTGAGTCTGACGTGCCGGTGTATCTGTTTGGTCATCCGGCCTTTGACCCCCGCAAAGTTTACGGCGGTGACGACGAATCTTGGCGATTTACCTTTTTTGCCAACGGCGCGGCAGAGTTTGCCTGGAACTACTGGAAGCCCCAGATCATCCACTGCCACGACTGGCACACGGGCATGATTCCGGTGTGGATGAGTCAGTCGCCCGACATTAGTACGGTGTTTACGATTCATAACTTGGCCTATCAAGGGCCGTGGCGCTGGGAGCTAGAGCGGATTACCTGGTGTCCGTGGTATATGCAGGGGCACAACACGATGGCGGCGGCGGTGCAGTTTGCCGATCGCGTTAACACGGTGTCGCCCACCTATGCCCAGCAGATCAAAACCCCCGACTACGGCGAAGAGCTAGAGGGGCTGCTGTCGTTTATCAGCGGCAAGCTTTCCGGCATTCTCAACGGTATTGATGTGGAGTCTTACGACCCCGCTACCGATCGGTACATTGGCAAAAACTATACCCCCGACAGCCTGGATAACCGCCGCAAAAACAAGGTGGCGATTCAGGAAGAGCTGGGGCTAGAGGTGAACTCAAAGGCCTTTTTGGTCGGTCTGGTCGGCCGCCTGGTAGAGCAGAAGGGGCTGGATCTAATTATGCAAATTTTGGATCGGTTTCTGTCGTACACCGATGCCCAGTTCATTTTGCTCGGTACGGGCGATCGCTACTACGAAACCCAGCTGTGGCAGATGGCCAGCCGCTATCGGGGCCGGATGGCCACCTATCTGCTCTATAGCGAGGGGCTGGGTCGCCGCATCTACGCCGGGGCCGATGCCTTTTTGATGCCCTCGCGGTTTGAGCCCTGCGGCATTAGCCAGATGATCGCCATGCGCTATGGCTGTATTCCGGTGGTCCGGCGCACAGGTGGCCTGGTGGATACGGTGCAGCACCACGACCCCGAGCACCAGGCAGGCACGGGCTACTGCTTCGATCGCTACGAACCGCTGGATCTGTTTACCTGCCTGATTCGGGCCTGGGAAGGCTACCGCTTTAAAGATGCCTGGCGGGCTCTTCAGCAGCGGGCGATGGATCAAGACTTTAGCTGGGACAAATCGGCAGTCGACTACGTCAAGCTCTACAGCGACATGCTAGGGCTTGACTATCAAACCCAGCTCGCGCCACCCCAGCTAGAGCTGGCGACAGCGTCTACCGAGACCGAGCCTGCGATGTCATCCACCAAGCTTGACTCATCCCTGCCTCAGTCCTCAAAGCCAAACTAGTTGCTTTAGCCGGTTAGACCTGATCGAGCGATCGCGAGGTTGTCTAAAGCGTGCAGATGGGCTATTGGTTGCGTTTGTCTGTGACCTGTGAGCTACTCGGGACGGGAGAAATATGGCAGATTAGTAGTTCCTGTCACGTAAGGCAGCCATGAGCGAGGGTAACGGTTCGACAGTCGGCCCTGTAGCGGGTCAGGCAGATGCCCCTAAGCGTCGCCATATTGTGCTCACCTCTCATCCCAGTCGGTCAGGGTTAAAGGGCGGCCCGGTGCAATGGGGCCATGGCGATCCGCTGCAGCGGGGGGCGATCGTGGCCACGGTGACCGACCCCAACCACCGCAATGCCATTGGCACCCACTCGGGGTCCTACGCGGTGTATCGCGCTCTGGCGGTGGCCAGCGGTGTGCTCCAGGCTGACCATCGACCCGACTTTACCAATACGTCTCCTGCGATCGCGATCGGCCCCCACCCCAGCTGGGCGGATCCCGAAAAAATTGTTTCCCTGGATCCCTTCGGCGCGCTAGTTGGGGAGGTTTATCACGAGGTGATGGCCCAGGGCATCGACATTCGCCCCACCATTGCCGTCACCCGCGCCCACATTCAAATGCCGGAGCTGCTGGAAGCGGTGCGTCAGGGAAAGATCAAAGAGGACGGCACGATTGTAAAACTCGGCGGTGACCTGGTGGTGACCAAAGCGGCGGTAGAGCCGGTGTGGTATCTGCCGGGGGTGGCCCAGCGCCTGGGGGTGAGCGAAGACAACCTGCGCTACGCTCTGTTTGAGCAGACCGGCGGCATGTTTCCAGAACTGGTGACGCGGTTCGATGTGAAGGTGTTTTTGCCGCCGATTGGCGGCATTACGGTGTATATCGTGGGCGATCCTGAAGCGATTACCGACCCCGATTGCCCCCTGGCGGTGCGGGTCCACGACGAGTGCAACGGGTCTGATGTGTTTGGATCCGATATTTGCACCTGTCGCCCCTACCTGGTGCACGGCCTGGAGGAATGCATTGCCACGGCCCAGCAGGGCGGGGCTGGGATCATCGTCTACTTCCGCAAGGAGGGCCGCGCCCTGGGCGAGGTGACCAAGTTTTTGGTGTACAACGCCCGCAAGCGGCAGGAGGGGGGCGATCGCGCTGACGCCTACTTTGCCCGCACCGAGTGCGTCGCTGGGGTGCAGGACGTACGCTTTCAGGAGCTAATGCCCGATGTACTGCACTGGCTGGGTGTGACCCGCATCGATCGGTTTGTGTCGATGAGCGACATGAAGTACAACGCCATTGTGAGATCGGGGATTGAGATTGTCGATCGGGTGCCGATCCCCGAAGACCTGGTGCCATTGGATGCGCGGGTAGAAATTGAGGCGAAGAAGGCGGCAGGCTACTACACCGAGCACACGGCTCCGACCGAGGCAGATCTGGCTCAGGTGAAGGGTCGAGATTTGGCGGAGTAGCGATGGTGTCAGGCATAGATGGCATGGTGGGCGGTGCCCACCCCACGGTGGCGTATTTACAGAGTCCGGAAGCGATTCGCGATCGCAGCCGCGCCCTGTTTGCCCTGGCCGAGCGAGATCAGCTTCAGCACTTTCGCTATCACCCTGAGGCTATGGCTGGGACTGCTGCCTATGTCCTCGAGGTGATGCAGCAACAGTATCCAGTTGGCCACATTCCCTTTCACTCGCGCTGGCGGCACTTTGAGGTGGAGGGGCGATCGCGATTGGACCTCATGGAACCCAATCTATCGACTCTGGATCCACTAGAACAGGCGCGACTGAAGGTCGATCTGGCCATTACCAGCGTGCTTTTGGATGCGGGGGCGGGGAGCCAGTGGCGGTATGTGGAACCGGGCACGGAGTTAGTGTTTACCCGATCGGAGGGGCTGGCGATCGCCAGTTTTCACAGCTTTAAATCAGGTCTTTTTTCGAGCCAGCTCGATGTGCCTTGGCAAGCTGATGCTCAAGGTCTAACCCAGCTCACCTCAGCACAGCTCGGCCAAGCCTTTCAGGTCACCGACGCCAATCCACTTTTGGGCCTAGACGGACGGGTGGCGCTGCTACAAAAACTGGGCCACACCTTACAGCAGCAGCCCCAATGCTTTGGAGCGGATGTGTCTAGGCCAGGCCATTTGGTGGATTATTGGCTAACCAAAGCTCCCGCTGGTCAGTTGTCAGCGGTGATAATTTTGCAGACCATCCTCACGGCGCTTGGCCCCATCTGGCCAGGGCGGCTCGAACTGGAGGGTACCAATCTGGGTGACGTGTGGCCCCACCCACAACTTTCGGCCATTGAGCCCGGCGGCAATTTGGTGCCGTTTCACAAACTCTCCCAGTGGCTCACCTATTCCCTGCTAGAACCCCTGCAAGAACTGGGGTTGACAATTACCGATTTGGATCAGCTCACCGGCCTGGCCGAATATCGCAACGGCGGTTTATTCCTGGATCTCGGCGTGCTCAGCCTTAAAGATCCGGCTGCTATTGACGTTGCCCATTCCCCTGGCTCTCCCCTGATTGTGGAGTGGCGCGCCCTCACCCTGTGTTTGCTGGATGACCTCGCCGCTCACCTGCGCCAAACTCTAGGTCTGGATGCTAATACCCTACCCCTGGTAAAAATCCTCCAGGGCGGTACCTGGACAGCAGGACGCCAAATTGCAGCTGCCAAGCGCCCCGGCGGCAGCCCACCCATTCCACTGGCCAGCGACGGCACTGTGTTTTGAGTTCAACCGTTAAACCTGAGGATGCTCAAGTTTGATGGTTGATTTTTCCAGCTCTCCACCTCCCTAGCCCCCATGCCTGATCTCCACCTCATTGACCACCCCCTGATCCAACACAAGCTCACCCTAATGCGGCGGGCCGAAACCAGCACCGCCAAGTTTCGCACTCTGCTGAAGGAAATCAGCCTGCTGATGGCCTACGAGGTAACGCGAGATTTACCGCTGAAGCTGGAGACTATCCAAACCCCCATGACCACGATGGAGGCCCCGATTCTGGCCCCAGAAAAAAAGCTGGTGGTGGTTTCAATCATGCGAGCGGGGCAGGGCATTCTCGACGGCATTTTAGAACTGATGCCCTCGGCTCGGGTGGGCCACATTGGCCTGTACCGTGATCCCCAGACGCTGCGGGTGATTGAGTACTTCTTTAAGGTGCCAGAGGACTTGAGCGATCGCGATGTT
Source organism: Nodosilinea sp. (assembly GCA_049646225.1). Lineage (GTDB taxonomy): Bacteria > Cyanobacteriota > Cyanobacteriia > Phormidesmidales > Phormidesmidaceae > Nodosilinea. Next base: position 1,979 of record JBARVK010000291.1, on the reverse strand, counting down.
TTAGTCGTCGACCCCATGATCGCCACTGGCAATACGGCGGTGGCGGCGCTGTACCCACTCAAGCAGGCTCAGCCGCGATCGCTGCGGTTCCTCTGCCTGCTGGCTGCTCCTGAAGGGGTAGCCCACTTCCACAGCGAGCACCCCGATGTGCCCCTCTACGTCGCCGCCATCGATGAAAAGCTCGACGAGCACGGCTATATTGTGCCGGGTCTGGGCGATGCGGGCGATCGCCTATTTGGCACCAGGTAGTTACAACCCACCGGCATAATTTGGGCTGCTACCGCAGTGAGCAAACGATATAGGTTACCCACTGCATAGTTTAAAGTTATAAAAAAGCGTGTTTTGTCGTAAGTTTCAAAACATCTTTGCCGTTAACTAAGCTACAGATACTGCTCAGACAGGCCAACACTAATCGCTAGTTATTTAGAGATTTAGACTTAGCTTGACAATAAATTGATTAAGATGAAGTCAGCCCGAGCCTGCTCGCGACAACAAACTGGCCCAATCAGGGTACTATCCATCAATTGTAAAGACCTTATTAATCATATTAAGCTTTGTTCATGAAGTTTTGGTTACACCCGAAACCCTTGCTGTCCTTGGATTCCCGTCTTTGTCCGTAGTTGAATCCACAGTTTGACGCACTAATTAATGTAACTTAGCACTTCTAAAACACTTGCTCATATAGTTTCCCTTAATATTTTTTTAAGCTTCGCGAACGCTCTGTGGCGCAACGCTCTGAGTGCTAACAGACTTCTTTCTATGCCGAGTATGACGCCTGAATTAGGGGCTGTTTAGAGTCTGTTGACGACAATTTTCTCCCCTGTAGCACGGAGTCCTGTTGGCTTGGTAATCGTGTTTTATTCGCAGCCAGTTAAAATGGGTCCATCGCATCAAGAGCTGTGTTAGCGTTTTGACGCAGGTCTTGGTCGATAAACGATCCGTGTTGGGGTTTGTTGGTGCGAAAGTCTTGAGTAATTGAGGCTGCATTGTCAGAGTGAATGGCCCAAGCTTGCCCCGGAAGGGGTGCTTGAGGTATCTGCTTCGAGCCTGCAGGCTGCCAGCGAATTCTTGTGTGATTACTACAGTATTAAGGGTTCTTATGGCTAAGCAATCTGTTCATCTGCCCAAGTCGAGCACAGCGGCTGAAGTGCCTCTGTCGCTAGGGTTTGCGGGGGATGTTGTTCTCGATGCCGAGGCACAGGTAAGCCAAATACAGCAGGCCTTGGTCAACAACCTGCATTGGGTGCAGGGCAAAGACGAGCAATTTGCCAATGCCCATGACTACTACACCGCCCTGGCCCATAGCGTGCGTAATCAGCTGCTGCAAAAGCGCATTCGCACCGCTAAGACCTACGCTGCTCAGCGCGCCAAAACGGTTTACTACCTGTCGGCAGAATTTTTGATGGGTCGGCAGCTGGGCAACGGGCTGATTAACCTGGGTCTCTACGACACCATGCGCCATGCCCTAGCCGATTGCGGCCTCGATCTGGACGAACTGCTAGAGCGCGAGGCGGAGCCGGGCCTGGGCAATGGCGGATTGGGTCGCCTGGCCGCCTGCTTTATGGATTCACTCACGACCCTCAACCTGCCCGCCGTAGGCTATGGCATTCGCTACGAATTTGGCATTTTTACCCAAATCATTCGCCAGGGTCACCAGGTAGAGGCCCCCGACAAGTGGCTTAGCTACGGTAACCCTTGGGAAATTGCCCGTCCTGACTATCGGGTTGAGATCAAATTCGGTGGTCACACCGAGGTCTACAAAGACGGTGAAGATGACTATCAGGTGCGCTGGATGCCAAGCCAGACGGTGATTGGCATTCCTCACGATGTGCCGGTACCGGGCTATGGCACCGAGAACGTCAATATTTTGCGGTTGTGGAAGGCCGAAGCTGGAGAAGCCTTTGACCTGGTTGCCTTCAATGCAGGCGACTATTTCGGCTCGGTAGCCAACAAGATGATTTCTGAGAACATCACTAAGG
>JBARVK010000290.1:0-5470 GCA_049646225.1 Nodosilinea sp. | reverse complement strand
TCTGGGAGCGCTGCCGCGAGGTGGTGACGGTTGTGGCCCACGCCTACCATCCCGACGTGAAATACCCGCTGCTCAATCTTTACCTGCCCGATGCCTATGGCCTGCTGCGGGGCACCGTAGACGATGTCGATCGCTGGATTGAGACCCTAACCCCGGTGCTGGGCCAGGTTACGGTCGGTCAGGCGGTGCAGGGCTACGAAGTCTACCGCCAGGTCGAGCCCTCGGCCCGCAAACTGTGGCAGGCGTGGAGCTGGGCGCAATGGTTAATCAACCCCGCCGCCGCTGCCGCCCGTACCCTGAGTGAGCCGACCAATAACCTGGCTAACCAGCAGCTGTTGGGCAATTTGAATGCCCTGTTGCGAGAGGCCACCCTGCGGAACCTCTATCGCCAGGCGGTGGCCCTTTACGGTGGCGAACTGCCTACGATGCCCAGTCCGGCCAAACCTCTGCCGATGGCCCAAACCCAAACCCTACGGGAGATTCTCGACCAGGCGGAGTCCGTCGAGGCCGTGGCTACTAAGCCCGTCAATATTCTGCTGGTGGGGCGCACTGGGGCGGGCAAGAGCAGCGTGATCAACACCCTGTTCGACGCCGATTTGGCCGAGGTCGATGTGCTGCCCAGTACCGACGACATCAGCACTTACCGCTGGCAGGGCGACGGGGGCGAAACCCTTACCCTGTGGGATTCGCCCGGGTACGAGCAGGTGAATAGGGCCGACTACCGCGACCAGCTGCTCGCCTGTGCCCACCAGGCCGATCTGCTGCTGCTGGTCACCCCCGCCCTGGACCCGGCCCTGCAAATGGATGCCGATCTGCTGCGCGATATGCGCGACGACGTGCCAGAGCTACCGGCCATTACCGCCCTGACCCAGGTCGATCGGCTGCGACCGCTGCGGGAATGGCAGCCCCCCTACGACTGGCAGTGGGGCAGTCGCCCCAAGGAAGTCTCTATCCGCGAGGCGACCCGCTACCGCCAGGAACAGCTGGGGGACCTGTGCGATCGCATTCTGCCCCTGGTCACCCGCGACGGCGAGCGTTCTGGCTGGAATGCTGACGCTCTCGCTACCGCTCTGATCGAGCTGATCGACCCGGCCAAGGAACTGCGACTGGCCCGGTTTTTGCGCGATCGCGAAACCCAGATTGCCGCTTCGGCCCGCCTGATCAACCGCTACCGCCTGCAAATGAGCACGACTCAGGGGGTGACGGCCTTTCTCAAGAGCCCGGTGCTCAAGTTTCTGGCTACCCTGACTACCGGCTCCCCGGCCCTGGCCTACCTGCTGGCCGAGCAAATTCCGGTGGAGCAGCTGCCCGTGGTGCTGGGTAAGCTCCAGCTCGCCTACGACCTGTTTAAGGTGCTCGGCCCCGACAAAGCCCAGCTCGACCTGCTTGCGCTTTGGCCCCTGCTGCTCGACTACAACGACCAGCCCGATCGCGCCGCCTGGGCCTTTGGCCACGCCATGGTCGAATACTGGAGCCAGGGGCTTTCGATTGCCGACACCCGCCAGCGCGTTGAGCACTATCTAGGGCAGTACGACGCCCGCTGAAAGATGACGATGCCAACGCGATCGATGTGCTCGACCAGGCGCGGCTCGTCAATCGTTTCGTAATGCACCACATCGAAGAAATAGGGCAGCGGCTTGTCTTCGTTAAGGCAGTCGGCTAGGGCGGCAACGGTGCGGTGGGTAATGCGATCGCCCTGAATGGCCAAATCTACATCCGACCCCTGCTTGTAGTTGCCCTTAGCCCGCGAACCAAACAGCACGGCCCGATCAATCTCATCAAACTGGCCAAGGGCATTGGTAATGTGGTGCAGGTCGCTGTCTAAAAGACCGTAGCGCATTACGGTGTCGCCTCCAGCTTGGTTTTAAACAGCCCGTAGAGTTCGTCGAGCAGGGGAAAGTACTCGTGGCGAATTTTGCTTTCGACGGCGATCGCTGTCTTTTCGCTATAGGTGTGGGCCATCAAATTGCGATCTTGAAGGGCATTCATCCAGTCGTGGCCACGGGTAATTAAACCAGCTTGATAGGCTTGTTTAATCACGTCTCTAAGCGTTTTTGCCGTTATGCCCTCCTGCTCTTCGTAGTCTTTCAGCAGCTTCCAGGACAGCTCAAAGGCCATCTCAAAAAATTGAATTAACCCCGCCCGCTCAACAATAGAAGGCGTCTCAATGGCGATCGCCTTCGACAACAGCAGAAACGCTCGCTCGAAATTTGAGAACCGCTGCACCCAGCGAATATCGGGTTCTTTCATACTGTGACCAAACCTCAGCCTTGCCGGGTATCCACGCTCTGCCATTCTTGCCATTCTAACGGGGGCCGACTCACCTCTCAGCCGATGAAGCGCCGACTGGGTGGTGGTAGATTAAAGGCGCGACCCGCCACCCATTACCTTTTGTAAACAATGCTGATCTTATCTGCCACTAACGGCAACAACCTTGCCCTGGCTCGCGCGTTTGAAGCCGAAGCGACCCACCAGGGCCTAAGCGCAGAGGTCATGAGCCTGCCCGATTTGCAAATACCGCTGTATAACTCGCTCGACAAGGCCAAGGGCCCCGGCGACGGTCTATCTAAGCTGGCCGGGGCGCTGAGGCAGCACAAGGGACTTGTGATCTGTGCGCCGGAGTACAACGGTTCGATTCCGCCGGTGGTGAGCAATGCGATCGCCTGGCTATCGGTCAGCACCGACGACTTTCGCGCCCTGTTCAACAGCCGACCCGTGGCGCTGGCGACCCACAGCGGCGGCGGCGGCCAGAAGGTGCTGGTGGCCATGCGCTTGCAGCTGTCCCACCTGGGGTGCGCTGTGCTGGGGCGAGAACTGCTGTCTACGTCCCAAAAAGCCGCTAACCCCGAAACTATCACGGCCCTAGTTAGTCAGCTCGCTACCCTCGAACCCTCCTACGAGGGGGTTCCCGCCAAGGTCTAAGGTATTGTCTGGGAAAGAAGATACCCAGTATCAAAAAGCTCTGGTGCTGGATTCCCGCCTGCACGGGAATGACGAGGCAAGTTCTTGCCTGAAAATTCCCTCAGTCAGGTCATCACTTCCAACCAGATATACAGCCGTAGCTATCATCGTTAGGACGTTTCTTGCCATGCAGTAGCTGTCCGTCATTCCCGTAGCAACGGGAATCCATTTGAGAGCGATTCCTCCAGGTTGGATTCCCGCATGCGCGGGAATGGCGGCGTTAGTCTTTTGTCCTGACCCATGTGGCTATAGCGATATATAAGGAATCAGCGTTGCGCCCGACTCCCCAAAGACGAGGGCAAAATCAGCGCAGCAGCTGATGCTCCGAGGGAATCAACCCCAGCTACCGCTTCTCCCACTGCTCTTTCATGCGCTGAATGCGTTCCAGCAGGGTCTCGTTTGACATGCGCGAGTTCAGCCGCTCTACCAGCAGCGGAAATGCCAGGGGTGAGGGGCGCTTGGTCTCTTTCCAGACGACCGATCGCTGATCGAGCCGGCGGAGGGTTTGAGTGAGGCGGTGAGTTTCGAGCTGGTCTTGCAGCACCTCTCGCTCTGCCTGCTTCAGCAGCAGGTTATCGGGCTCGTATTTGGTGAAGACCTCGTAGAGCAGCGACGTACTGACCTGGAGCTGGCTCGACGTTTTGCGCGACCCTGGATAGCCCTTGAACACCAGCCCTGCCACCTGGGCCACGCCGCGAAACTTGCGCTGGGTCAGCTCTGAAATATTGAGGCTGGCGCGAATGTCATCGGCTAAATTTTCCAGGCTGAAAAAGTCGCTGGAGAAGAGATCGGCGTAGGGATAGCCCTTGGGGCCCAGAATTTCAAAGCCGTAGTCATTGACTGAAATGGTGAAGGTGGCCGTTTTTTGCTTGGCAAAGCGGTAGCCCCACAGAAAACCCAGCCCTTCATGAACAAAGCGGCCCTCAAAGGGGAATACGTAGAGGTGCTGGCCCTCGCGGGTCTTGCAGCTTTCCACCAGTAATTCATCGGCACTGGGCAGGGTTGAGAGCCGCTGCTGAGCTTCGAGAATGGGCGCAATGGTAAGGATTTCGGCGTTGGCGGCTTTCTCCTGAACATCTTTTTCTAGTGGTGCATTGCTTCGCGAATGCACCCTACGATCTTCCTCTTTGCCCCCCTTATTAAGGGGGGCAGAGAGGGGAGCTTTTGTAGCGAGAGCCGAGGGGGATCTAATCTCGGTAGTGGTGTGCTCCCCTGCCTTGGGGACTGCCGTACCGCTGGATGGGTTGAGAGCCTTTCGCACCCACTCCACCTCCTGCCGCAGGTGATGGCTGAGCGTGTCAGAAATCGCCAGCTGCCCGCCGCCCCAGCTGGGGGTCACCGTCGATTTGCGCTTGGTGTTCTTAACGTAGAGCACCATGTCCTTCATCTGAAAGTACTCCAGCTGCCGCCCGGCAAAGAAAAATACATCCCCTTTTTTCAGCCGCGACACAAAGGCTTCTTCGACGGTGCCGATCTCTTTCCGGGTTGTGTAGACCAGTTTGACCGGCGTATTGGAGGTGATGGTGCCAATGCCCATGCGGTGATTGCGAGCCAGCTTGGTATCGCTGACTTTGAGCAGGCCCTCCTCTCGCACCACTTTCTTGTAGCGGGGGTAAGCGCCTAGGCACTGACCGCCAGTTTCTATGAAATCCAAAATCCACTGGTATTCTGCGTCGGTAAGGTCGGCGTAGGCGACGGTGCGCCGCACATTCTCCAGGGTGGCGGCGGGCTCAAAGCCGTCGCCGCAGGCCAGGGTGACCAGGTGCTGCACCAGCACGTCGTAGGGCTTGTACTGGGGGCGACGGGTTTCCATATCGCCCATTGCCAACCCTCGCCGAAAAGCGGAAATCTCCAGCAGCTCCAGGGCGTTAGTGGGTAGAAAGAATACCTCCGAGGTGCCCTCCGGGACGTGGGCGCTGCGCCCGGCTCGCTGGAGCAATCGGGCCAGGTTTTTGGCGCTGCCAATCTGCACCACCCGCTCCACCGGCTGAAAGTCTACGCCCAGATCCAGCGAGGAGGTGCAGACCACCCACTTGATGTCGCCCGATTTGACCCCCGCCTCGATCGCCTCCCGCTCTTTGACATCAATGGAGCCGTGGTGCAGGGCAATGCGATCGGCTTCCTCAGGCAGGGCAAAATTTAGCGCCTGGTACCACCGCTCGGCCTGGTTGCGGGTGTTGGTAAAAATCAGGGTAGATTTTTCAATATCCAGCGCCTCGATCAGGGTTTCAAACATGCGCAGGCCCAGGTGCCCCGCCCAGGGGAACGTATCGACCGACTCGGGGCGAATGCTGGTGATGACCGTGTCGCGCTTCAGGTTTGAGCGGATGATTACGGGTTCGGTGCCCAAGCCCACGGCGGTTTGGGCGGCTTCTTCCAGATTCCCCAGGGTGGCGGAGATGGCCCAGGTGCGAAGATCGGGCTGGAGCGATCGCAGCTGCCCCACGCACAGCTCCGTCTGGGTGCCCCGCTTAGAACTCATCAGCTCGTGCCACTCGTCGAGCACTAC
>JBARVK010000289.1:0-6876 GCA_049646225.1 Nodosilinea sp. | reverse complement strand
ATCTAAACCAATGGGTCACTGGCCTGCGCGGCTCAGGGTGTTTCGGCAAACTCACGCTGACCACCGCCACCAAGGAGACTCACCCGATGAAACTGGCCTACTGGATGTATGCCGGCCCGGCGCACATTGGCACCCTGCGCATTGCGAGCTCGTTTAAGAACGTGCACGCAATCATGCACGCGCCATTGGGAGACGACTATTTCAACGTCATGCGATCGATGCTAGAGCGGGAGCGCGACTTTACCCCCGTCACCGCCAGCATTGTCGATCGCAATGTTTTAGCGCGCGGCTCCCAAGAGAAGGTGGTCGACAACATCGTGCGCAAAGACCAAGAAGAGCGTCCCGACCTGATTGTGCTCACCCCCACCTGCACCTCCAGCATTCTGCAGGAAGATCTAGCCAACTTTGTGCAGCGGGCCAGCCTCGATGCCAAAAGCGACGTGCTGCTGGCCGACGTCAACCACTACCGGGTAAATGAGCTGCAGGCTGCCGATCGCACCCTACAGCAGATCGTGCAGTTTTATACCCAAAAAGCTCGCAAGCAGGGCACCCTGCCCGAGGGTAAAACCGAAAAACCCTCGGTCAATATCATTGGCCTCACCACCCTGGGTTTCCACAACAACCACGACTGCCGCGAGCTGCGCACCCTAATGGCTCAGCTCGGTATTGAGGTCAATCTAGTCATGCCAGAGGGGGCTAGCGTCCACGACATTCAATCGATGTCTCGGGCCTGGTTTAACTTGGTGCCCTACCGCGAAGTGGGGCCGCTGACCGCAGAGTATCTCAAAGATGAGCTGGGCATGCCCTACGTGGATATCACCCCCATGGGCATTGTCGAGACCGCTCGATGTATTCGCGCCATTCAGGCGGTGCTGAACGAGCAGGGGGCCGAGGTTAACTACGACGCCTTCATCGACGAGCAGACCCGGTTTGTGTCTCAGGCAGCCTGGTTCTCGCGATCGATCGACTGCCAGAATTTGACCGGCAAAAAGGCGGTCGTGTTTGGCGACAGCACCCACGCCGCCGCCATCACCAAAATTTTGGCCCGGGAGATGGGCATTCGCGTGGTGCTGGCAGGCACCTACTGCAAGTGCGACGCCGACTGGTTTACCGCCGAGGTGGGCGAGTACTGCGACGAGATTTTAATCAGCGAAGACAACGGCGAAATCGGCGATCGCATTGCCCAGCTTGAACCCGCCGCCATCTTTGGCACCCAGATGGAGCGCCACGTGGGCAAGCGGCTCGACATTCCCTGCGGCGTGATTGCTGCCCCGATTCACATTCAAAACTTCCCAGTGGGGTATCGCCCGTTTATGGGCTACGAAGGGGCCAACCAGATCGTGGATCTGGTGTACAACTCCTTCACCCTGGGCATGGAAGACCACCTGCTGGAGTTCTTTGGTGGCCACGATACCAAAGAGGTGCTGACCAAAACCATGAGCGCCGACGCCAACGGCCTCGACTGGAGCACCGACGGCATGGCGGAGCTCCAGAAAATTCCCGGCTTTGTGCGCGGCAAGGTACGCCGCAATACCGAGAAGTTTGCTCAGTCCCAGGGCATTAACAACATCACCGCCGAGGTGCTCTACGCCGCTAAGGAGGCCGTCGGGGCCTAATCCTGGTTTAAGTTGAAGACCGGCCAATCCCTAGGGGCGCAGCATGCTGCGCCCCTACTTTTTTTGCCTAACTAGCTGCCCTGGCAGCCGATCCAGGTGCCCTGGTCTTCGTAGACGAAGGGGGTGCCCGTCTCGCAGAGCACCGAAATAGCACTCTGGGGGCCGGGAATAGTGACTTGCGAGACCGTACCGCCTACGGGGCTAGGTACCTCAGACAGTTCTGGCTCAGAAATATCAGACTCTAGCCCTACAGTGTCGCCGGGGGTGGGTACCTGGCAGCCCACCCAGTCCATACCCATATCGCTGTAGGCAAAGGGCACAAACCCCTCCTGGTCGCAGGCCACCATTACCCCACTCTCGGGGCCAGGCAGCCGCAGCTGCTTCACCATACCCCCAACCGGGCTTTCGACATCGCCAAAAAATACGTCAATGGTAGCCCCTGGGCCTTCGGTGGCAGGAGCCTCGGTCGCAGGGGCATTGGGGTCGAGCACTTCGACTGGTGTAGTACAGCCGACAGTAGCGATCAGGCAGAGCGCTGCTACAGCACCCAGGCGGCCTCTAACCACCGCAGATACCTCAGCACCGGGCAGAGGAAAAAGAGACATAGCAAAAACTACCCACTGAAAGATTTTTTTCAACACTGTGCATTATAGGCACGCCTATCGTGGGCTACTTGAGATGTTTAAGGAACACTTTGGGTCAACCCAATGGGCTTTTGTTTTAAAGACGCCTATCTGCACTGGCGGCGGTGCGTTCCCCTCTACCCTGAGCCGCCGCTGCTAGTGCAGAGGCTGACGGGGGGAGTGGCTCTCTGCTGCCGGGCGATCGCAAAGATTCATCCCTACGGGCAGCGCTCCCCAGCCAAGGAGACCTATGATGGCACTACTGCACGTCCTACCGCTATTGGTCATGCCCGAGTCTGACTTTACATCTACTCCGCCACCCAGCCGTGGCAGCACCGCTAAGTGGGTGGCGGCGGGCTGTGGCGGCTGCTTGGGGTTAACGGTGCTAGCCGGGTTAGCCCTGGCGTTTTTCATCAATCGCACGCTGAGGTTTGCCGTCGGCCCCGATCAAAACCCTGGCGCAACCGAAGATCTGTTTGCCTACACCATTCCTGGAGAGAGTCAGAGCATTTTTAATATGGACTTGTTCGGTTTAAAGGTGACCCAGGTGGCCAGGACCGACTCGCCGCCGTCAGTACTGCTAACGATGGGGCAACTGCCCGGTTATCTACAGGAACGCGAGGCGCAGCAAACCTTTGTCGAGCAGTTTCAGGACAGCGTTTCGACCCAGGGCAACTACCAGCTCAGTGAGGAGCGTTTAGAAGACCGCACCCTCTGTGGCCAGCCTGTGTCCGTGGTCATGCAGTCGGGCAGCTTTATAGACGGCAGCAATACCACCTTCGAAGCCGCTAGTCTGCTGACGTTTGTAGAGTACAACAACGATGCCCGCTTTGTCTGGGTCTTGGCCCACGGCGACCAACCCCAGGCCACTGCTGACCAGGTATTTGCCACCCTCAACTGCCGGTGAGGCGGGTCGGCATCAGGTACAGGGTCCAAGAGTGTGCTCTCAGCCTCACCCTGCGCCCCTCATTTCACCTGAGTCACCCGCCAGCTCAGCTTTAGGTTGAGCCAAAAATTCCAGAAGGTGACAATGGCGATCGCCACCAGATTTGCCAGGTAGGCCCAGCGCTGGCCAAACACCAGGTTGTAAACCACGTTCAGCACCAGCACATTGAGCACCAGCCCCGCCAGACAGACTAAATTGAACTTGAGAAAGCGCTTCAGCCGAGCCGACCAGCCCTGCTGCTGCAGACTGATGTCAGCAAAGGTCCAGGCGTCATTCCAGATAAAGTTGTTGATAATCGCCACTTCCGCCGCCACAATTTTGCTGCGGGTCAGGGGCAACCCCAGAGTGCTGTGCAGCAAGTAGAGAATCACCATATCTACCACCACGCCGCTCAGCCCCACCAGACCAAAGCGCACAAACCGCTGCGTCGGAAACCGCTGGTGCAGCCGCGCCAGTCGCCCGCCCAGCCGCAGCCGCAGCAGGTGGTGAATGTAGTCGACATACTGTCGCCAGGTGACCTTGCTGGCCCCCTCCTGGCGCTCCTGAAACACATAGCCCACCTCAGCGATGGTATTGATGGTGCCGCGACCCACCACTTCCAGCAAAATTTTGTAGCCCTTGGGGTTGAGCAGCGGCCCAGCGATCGCCTCTCGACGCACCATAAAATAGCCGCTCATGGGGTCGCTCACCCGCCCCACCACCTGGGGCAGCAGCAGCAGGCCAATGGTTTGCGCCCCCCGCGACAGCACTCGTCGAATTAGGCTCCACTCGCTGACGCCGCCACCCTCCACATGGCGACTGCCCACCGCCAAGTCAGCTCCCTGCTGAATGGCTTCCAATAGCCCGATCACTACCTCGGGCGGGTGCTGCAAATCGGCATCGATCACGCCTAGGATGCGGCCTCGGGCTACCTGCCAGCCGCGAATCACCGCCGAAGACAGGCCGCGCTCGTCCTGCCGTCGCACCACCCGTACCTGAGGATAGATCGCCTGCAATTCCAGAGCCGTATTCCAGGTCAGATCGGGACTGTTGTCGTCAACGACAATTAGCTCGTAGTCCTGGGGTAGGACGCGATCGAGCAGGGCGGTCAGGCGTTCGACCAAAGGGCCAACATTTTGACCTTCGTTATAGGTGGGTATGGTCAACGATAGGGTCAGGGTTGGCAGCGTTGGGCCCCTGTCCGTATCGCTAAAGCCCGCCTCAGTTGCCGCTGCGGCCAGGGGCACAATCTGCAGTGGGCCGCTAGGGCAAGACTCAAGCTTTTGCAACTGGGATGGGGGAATTAGGGCCACGGCGCAACGTACCAATTTTTGCGATCGCCCCAAGCCCCAAGCCCCACACAACTGTAGCGCCGATGCCCAAAGCTACCGAAATTTTACACAGGCAATCATCCTACAGCAGTCGATCCCTCACCGTAAACCGTGGCGTGCTCCAGCAGAAAGCGATCCAGGCAGCGTTCAGAATTTAACGTCCTGTGCTAGCGATCGGACAAAGTTGCGCCCAATGACCGCATCCAAAATGGCGTGATTCCGGTTATGTCGAGGCCAAACAGTATTTTCTCGGCCAAATCATGGGTTAACTCACCCCAACGAATGTATCCAAGGGCAGAGAGGAGTAGTCAATTGGTTGCGTACTATACAGTGATCCATTGAGGAACTGATATGCAACGCCTACTCACCCGCTCTAGAAAATGGTTCAGCGACCGTCTGCGCGCGATCGCCCTGGTCAGCCTAATCGGCGTCATGAGCTGGCTTGTGCTGGCCAGTCAACCGGCCTATGCCGCTGACGCCAGGCGTGAGTCTACTCCAACCGTAGACCAGACAATGGCTGCAGAACCTCGGGACCAAGCCTACGACGAGGCCCTGGAGGTCATTGACAATCCCAATGGAGTGCAAAAAACCTACGAAGAAAACCTGAAGCAGTACCGTCAGGAAAACCCTGACCAGGGGGGTATTGTCGAAGGCGCTAAAGACCTGGTCGAAAAAATTACGCCCGGCAGCAAGTAACACAGCTGGCCATGGTTCGGTGGGATAACTGGCTGGGCTGACCCATGAGGATAGGCAGAAGGCTTATCCCACTGAACAAGTCCACTGAATAAGTCAAGGGTTTGGCTGAGCTACGACGCCAAAAAAATATTCGACGTCAAGTTCCAATTACGCCCAATCACGCTCGATGGCTCAGCCCTACGGCAGCGGCTATGTCAGGCAGCTGGCGCTCCTCTAGCTTGGCCAGCAGCCCTTGCAGCACGCGCCGCACCATCCAGGGGCCTTCGTAGACCCAACCGGTGTAGACCTGGAGCAGCGTGGCCCCGGCGGTAATTTTTTCCCAGGCGTCAGCGGCGGTAAAGATTCCCCCTACCCCCACAATCGGCAGACGGCCATCGGTGCGCTGGTAAATATAGGCAATCACCTCGGTCGATCGCTGGCGCAGGGGAGCACCGCTGATGCCGCCCGCCTCGTCTGCGACTCGGTTGCCGGTCTGCAGCAGGCTCTGGGTCTTCAGGCCGGTGCGGGCAATGGTGGTGTTGGTGGCAATGATGCCGGCCAGGTTATGGGCCATTGCCAGCTCGACCACAGCGTCAACGTCTGGCCAGGCCAGATCGGGGGCAATTTTGACTAAAATCGGCTTGGGAGGGTCATTTTCCTCCTGCAACGCCGCCAAAATAGGGGCCAGCTGGTCAGCGGCCTGCAGCGACCTCAGCCCTGGCGTATTAGGCGACGACACATTCACCACGAAGTAGTCACCGTAGGGGTAGAGCCGCTGAAAGCTGACTCGATAGTCCTCGGCGGCAGCGTCGAGTTCAGTTACCTTTGACTTGCCCAAATTAATCCCAATGGGAATGCCGGGGCGATCGCTGGCCCAGTAAGCCGCCAGGCGATCGGCCAGGGCTGCTGACCCCTGATTGTTAAACCCCATACGGTTGAGCACCGCCTCATCCTGCACCAGGCGAAACAAGCGGGGCTGAGGGTTCCCAGGTTGAGGCTGGTCCGTCACGGTGCCCAGCTCAGCAAAGCCAAAGCCCAGCAGCGGCCAGGCCGCTGCCGCCGTGCCATCTTTGTCAAAGCCCGCCGCCAGGCCGAGGGGATTAGCAAAGCTCAGCCCCCAGCAGGTTTGGGCCAACCGCGGGTCGCTGAGACAAAACTGCTGCCGCAGCCACGGCTGGGCACGGGCTGCTAGCGGGTGTCGCTCTGGCTGCCCCAGCCAGCTCAGCAGATTGATCGTGCGGCGGTGGAGAAACTCTGGGTCAAGCGTTACGCCGTGGAACAAGAGCGGGCGGACAAGCTGGCGATAGGGATCTCTCACAGACTGTAGTGGTAAATGCAAACGGCGAGCAGGGTAAACTGATAGTCAGGCCCAAGGTACAGTCTAGCGGCCAGCGGCCTTTGCAACGATGGAGCACGCTAGTTGAGCACAACGGTTAACGGTTTTAGGGGAGACGGGGCGGCGATGGTCAAAGACCCGCCCTCTCGGGCGATCGCTCGCCATCCCATTTAATCAGTTCTGGAGCTAGCTTAGAGTCGCTTGGCAAATCTGGGTGGAATCTACAGCCATTAAACCGTCAGGGCCTGGCCAGTCGTAAATTTTCTCAGGGGCTGGCGACTAGAGGCAGAGCGGTACGATGAGCACCCCGGACAATTCTGGGGGCTGACCTTGGGCTAGCTGAAAATCCGAACCAGTCTTTGTGCACTGA
>JBARVK010000288.1:0-5774 GCA_049646225.1 Nodosilinea sp. | reverse complement strand
GCCAATTAACTCAGGCGGTTGCGCTGACCGTTGAGAACGATGGTCAGCGGGTCGGCTTACTCCGCTACTCAGCAGCGGCCTGCACCAGCTTGCCCACGGTGCGATTGTCGGGGCGAAACAGGCTTTGGGCCACGCGCTGAATGTCTGCTGTTGAAACCGCCTCAATAGTCTCAAGGTTATTAAAAATGTTGCGCCAGTCGCCGGTTTTAGCCTGGTACTCGGCCAGCAGTGAGGCCATTCCTCCGTTGGAGTCGAGGCTGCGCAATAGCCCAGCGCGAGCCTGGGTCTTGACCCGAGTCAGTTCCTCGGCGCTAACGGGCTCCTGCTTCAGCCGCTCTAGCTCCTGGTCAAACAGCGCCCCGATCTCCTCAGGTGTGTGGCCTGGGGCGGTGAGGCCGTAGATCAAAAAGATATTGTCGTAGCGATCGCCCGGAAACCCGTTCAAGCTGCCAATATCCAGGGCAATCCGGGCCTCGTCAACCACCGTCTCATAGAGTCTTGAGGTGCGCCCTCCCACCAGTAGGCTCTCGATCATGCCGTAGATCACGTGGTCAGGATGGTTGAGGCTGGGGCGGTGGTAGCCCTCCAAATACCAAGGCTCAGAGGGCAGCGCCAGCGAAAACTCCTGGGGAGCGGTCTGGGGCGGTTCATCGATGGTGGGCTCAGGCGGTACCGCACGAGCCTCGTAGCGGCCAAAGTAAACTTCAGCCAGCCGTTGCACCTCAGCCGGATTAATATCGCCTACGACGGCAACAGTCAGGTTGGCCGGGCCGTAGTAGGTATCGTAAAAGGTTTGAATATCGTCGCGAGTGGCCACAAATAAGTCATCCTGGTAGCCAATCACCGGGCGACGGTAGGGGTGACTAACAAAGGCTTCCTCTAAGAAGCGCTCAATCATCGTGCCAATGGGCGAGTTATCGACCCGCATACGGCGCTCTTCGAGAATGACGTTTTTTTCTTCGTAAAACTCTCGAAACACCGGGTCTAAAAATCGCTCCGACTCCAGCGACATCCACAGCTCCAGTTTGTTGGCGGGCAGGCTGTAGAAATAGCGGGTTTCATCGGCGGAGGTGGTGGCGTTGAGGCCCACTCCCCCCGCCTGCTGCACGATCTGACCGTACTGGTTCTGTTTTATATAGCTAGCTGCTGCTTTTTGCAGGTCTGCCATCTGCGCCTGTAGTTCAGCGGCTTGGGCCGTGTCCCCTGCCGCTTGAGCCGCTAGAAAGTCTTCAAACAGGGCATCCATTTGGGTAAACAAAGCCTGTTCAGCCTCAAAGTTTTCGGTGCCGATGCGGCTGGTACCCTTAAACGCCAGGTGCTCCAGGTAGTGAGCGACGCCCGTTTTACCATCGGCTTCATCCACCGCGCCTACGTTGGCGTGAATCATAAACGACACCACCGGAGCCTGATGCCGCTCCAGCACAATGAATTTCATGCCGTTGTCGAGGGTGAACTCGGTGACAGCCTCGGCCACTCGGTCTAAGTAGGGCTGAATGGACTGCGCTGTTTGGGTCGGGGCCTGCGCCGCCGCTGGGGCAACGAGCCACCCCCACCCAACCAGCGTGATCAGAGCCACCAGGCCCACTAGGGTTGGGCGTAGGCGACCTAATCTTACCCAAACACCTCGAACCGTCGGCGGGTTTGCATTCATAAGCTGCACTCAAACAAATGGATCAGGCCAGATGGATTAAACTCCGAACCTTCAGGATAGTTGAGTCCTAGGAACAATGACCACTGCACCGCTGGAGGCTGCGGCTGCGGCCCTGGCTCGGCTTAGGACAGTTGTCAAAGCTTCAAAACCTGGGTAGAGTTCCCTTAGACCCTTGTTTACAGACCCACAAAAAAAAACGGCCAGGGCAACGTATTCAGCTATAGGTAACGGCGCGATCGCGCTTTCCCCTCTCCTAATGGCCAGGCGCAAGTTCAATGGATGTAGCCTAGGCAGGCCTGGCTATTAGCCGTCATCAGCGCGACATTCACAGGTGCAGGGAATACTCAGGTATATACAAGGGGGCAGACTGTGACACAGACGGTGGATGGCTCAAATTTGAGGCAGTGGGGCCGACGAGTCCTAGCTGCTACCTTTTTGGCGGGGCAGGTCGTCATTCACCTAATCTCGCGCCCCATCCATCGGCGCAATACCCTCGAGCAAATGGCGGCGGTGGGGCCAGAGTCGTTGCTGATTGCCCTGATTACCGCTGCCTTTGTAGGCATGGTGTTTACGATTCAGGTGACGCGAGAGTTTTTGAGTTTTGGTGCCGGGACAGCTGTAGGCGGTGTCCTTGCCCTCACTCTGGCTCGCGAGCTGGGGCCTGTGCTTACGGCGGTTATCATTGCCGGGCGGGTGGGGTCAGCCTTTGCCGCTGAAATTGGCACCATGCGCGTCACCGAGCAAATTGATGCCCTGCAAATTCTCAAAACCGACCCCATCGACTATCTGGTCATTCCACGAGTGATTGCCTGCGCCCTGATGCTGCCATTGCTCAACGTGCTCTCTTTTATTACCGGTATGACCGGCGGACTGCTAATTGCCACCAGCCAGTACGACATCCCCTACTCGGTATTTTTAGATTCTGCTAAGAACTTTTTGTCTATTTGGGATTTAGTTAGCTCGCTGATCAAAGCGTTTTTCTTTGGCATCTTGATTGCTGTGATCGGTACCAGCTGGGGGTTAACGACGACCGGCGGAGCCAAAGGCGTGGGTCAATCGACGACTACGGCTGTCGTGACGGCTCTACTGGCTATTTTCATCAGCAACTTCTTTCTCTCCTGGCTTATGTTTCAAGGCACCGGCAGCGCGGTCATCAACAACTTTTAGCGATTTATACTGTCAGGTAGTTCCATCATTTTAGTGAGCCGTGACCTCTACCTCAGCGACCCCTTACACTGATTTGTCCCCCAGCTATCGGATTCCCCTAGCTGTGATTGGGTTGGCGCTGCCGCTGGCCTGGGTCAACCTCTGGCTAGGCGGAGTGGTTGGCTTGTTTGGCCTGTTTTTGCTGGTGCAAACGCTCATCTTAAGGCTGCGGTTCACCGACAGTGCCCTTGACGTCTATCGTGGCGATACTGTAATTCGCCATTTTCCCTACGCCGATTGGCAGCACTGGGAAATTTTTTGGGATCCAGTGCCGGTGCTGTTTTATTTTCGAGAGGTCAACAGCATTCACTTTTTGCCGGTGCTGTTTGCCCCTAGCGAACTGCGAACCTGTCTGGAAACCCACTGTGCAGCGGCTAAGGCCGCAGAGTAGTTGGGTTGCTGAGGGCGAACCTGGCGCTCATCTGATAGGCTGACATCAGGGTCTATGGGAGCCACTATGACCGCAGAGGAGTTATCAAAATCAGGTATGGGGACACAGAGCAGCACTGGCGGCGGCAACGGTAGCCCCGATGCTGGTTCTACACTGGGGTCTTCTGACTCAGCTGGCCTCAAGTCAGACTGGAGCACTCGGATTGACGCCCTGCGCCAGCAGGAAACCGATCTGAAGCGCAGCATTGCCGATTTGCAGTCGGCCTATAACCGACTCACCCAAGACCAGTTTCAAAAAATTCAGGCCGATATTGGCCGGATGGTGCAGCAGGGCACCGCCGATCTGGAGCAGCGCAAACGCGCCCTGCAGAAGGACATTGAGGCTCTAGAACGCCGTCAAGAGCGGATTCAGGCTGAAATGCGCACCACTTTCGCGGGCTCATCTCAGGATCTGGCCGTACGGGTGCAGGGGTTTAAAGACTACCTGGTGGGCAGCCTGCAGGATTTGGCTGTGGCCGCAGAGCAGCTGGATCTAGCCCCGGCAGCTCGCTCCAGGGTGGTGTCTGAGCCTGAGTACAGCGCCAGTACCGGCACGGACGCTCGCTCCGCCAATCGAGCGACCTCCTCCCGTCGGGCGAGTGCTGAGCCTGAGGCGGCCCAACCAGCCTTTGCCTCCAATGCCTTTCAAGATCAAACCGAGCGCATTCGCAGTCTGCTCGACCAGTACCGCATGCGGCCCGACTATTACGGCCCTCTGTGGCAACTGCGCCGCACCTTTGAGCCAATTCATGCAGAGCGGGTTTCCAACTGGTTTTTTGCCCAAGGCGGTCGTGGGGCGGTTAAAAGCATGGGCAGTCGTTTACAAAACGTGCTGGTGGCCTCTGCGGCTCTGTCTATTCTCTACGCGCTTTACGGCAACCGTCTGCGTACGCTTGTGCTCTCCAATAGCCCCGAGCGTCTGGGGGAATGGCGGCGCGGCCTGCAAGACTGTTTGGGTGTCTCTCGGGCCGACTTTGGCACCGGCCAGGGGGTGATGTTGTTTGACGCCCCAGAGCCTCTGGCCCAGCGGGCCGATCGCATCACCGCCGACAATGGGTTGCCCTTCATCGTGGTCGACGAAGCCGAGTCGGTGATTAGCCTGGCCCTGCTGCAGTTTCCGCTGTGGCTGGCTTTTGCCCCTGATCCGATGAATCCTGCGGCGGAGTATGACGCCTACTAGGGCGTGCTCGGGCGGGTTCGCTAGTTAGGGTCTGAACGACTATTGCGCTGGGGCTCAAGGGCGCTGACCAACTGGTCAATCACCTGGTCTAGGGCGACCGATCGCGAGGCCTTGAGCAAGACGCGATCGCCCGGCTGCAGTATCTTTATCAGGTGCTCGGTCAGGCTGCTGTGATCGGTAAAGGTCGCGGCCTCAACCCCGTCAGCCGCCTCAGCGATGGCGGTTGCACCATCGGGATCCGCCAGAATCAGCAGGTGATCTAGCCCTAGCTGGCTGACCAGTTGACCGATCCGGCGGTGCAGGGGAACCGATTGTTCCCCTAGTTCTTTCATGGTGCCCAGCACGGCAATGCGCCGCTGGCCTGACGTTTCGGCCAGCAGATGCAGAGCGGCGGTCATTGATTCAAACCCGGCGTTGTAGGTTTCATCGAGCAGCACCAGATCGTTGGGCAGCACTACCCGGCGGGCGCGACCGCTGGGCAAATCGACCGTCAACCCAGCGCTGAGGCCGTGCCAGTCTAGCTCAAGGGCCTGCATGACGGCGATCGCCGCCAGCAGGTTGAGGGCATTGTGGCGACCGGGCAGGGGTAGGGGCAGTCTGACCCCCTGTACCTCTAGGGTGGTACCGTCAAGGTGGCCCTGCACATCTCCCCCCTCTAGCCCAAAGGTGATCGTGCGTCCGGCCCAGACAGTGTGGGCGGTTGCGGTCAGCCGGGCGTTGTCGTGGTTCAGCACCGCGATACCCTGGGTGGGTAGCTCGGCCAGCAGTTCACACTTGGCATTGGCGATCGCCTGCTCTGACCCCAACCGGCCAATATGGGCCGTGCCTACGTTGGTGATCACGGCCACATCTGGCTCGGCAATGCGGGCTAGGCGAGCGATTTCGCCCAGTCCTCGCATCCCCATTTCGACGATGCCAAAGCGGTGCTCGGGCCGCAGCTGAAGCAGGGTTTTGGGTACGCCAATATCGTTGTTGTAGTTGGCCTGGGTTTTGTGCACGCGCCCCTGGGTGGCCAGGGCGGCGGCCAGTAGCTCCTTGGTTGTCGTTTTGCCCACCGACCCGGTAATCGCCACAATGCTAGCGGGCTGCTGGGTTCGCCACCAGTGGCCTAGGGCCTGGTAGGCCGCTAGGGTGTCGGCAACCGGGAGGCAAGGTAGGTGAGGCAGCTGCTTGCCCTCTTCTACCACGGCGGCGATCGCGCCACTGGCGATCGCCTGCTCCACAAACTGGTGGCCATTAAAACGCTCGCCAACCAACGCTACAAACAGCGCATCTTGCTGTGGATCTCGAGTATCTGTTGTGATATTT
>JBARVK010000287.1:0-6404 GCA_049646225.1 Nodosilinea sp. | reverse complement strand
GGTCAGCAAGTTTGAAGAATACCGCGATCGCCTCCAGCCGCTGATGGATTTCTACACCGATCGCGGTCGCCTGCCCACCGTTGAAGAGGTAGGGGCACAGCATGCTGTGCCCCTACAAGAGACCTTTGGCAGCATCAAGCGAGCCTTTACGGTCGTTCTGCAAGCCACCGATGTAGGGGAATGGGATGCGATCGCCGACAAACGCCGCAACGACCTGCTGGTCTACCTAGCCCTCAGCCACTTCGGCAACCGCCCCAAGTTCAAAGACCTCTCGCCCTCGGTGCAAGCCGATATCAAAGCTCTCTTCGGCAGCTACCAGCAAGCCTGCACTGCCGCTGACCTCATGCTCATGACCCTAGGCCGCACGGAGATGATCGAGCAGCGCTGTCGGCAGAGTGCCATAGGACAACAGCGCCCCAATTCCCTTTGGGTGCATGTCTCTGCCCTTGACCAACTCGACCCATTGCTGCGCCTCTACGAGGGCTGCGCCTCTCACACCATTGGTCGGCCCGAAGAGGCGACAGTGGTGAAGTTTCACGTCCAGAAACCTCAGATCACGTACTTGGTATTTCCAGAATTTGATAAGGAACCGCACCCGGCGCTGAAGACCAGTATGGCGATCGCCCTTCAAGATCTCTACGTCCGCTACCGTGACTATGATCCCGACAACCCGCCCCTGCTCCACCAAAAAGACCAGACCCTCGCCCCTGATTATCCCGGCTATGCCAAGTTCGCCAAGCTCAGCCAGCAAGAGCAAAAGTGGGGCCTACTGGACGATGTAAAAGCTATCTTTAACAGGCGCGGCTGGGAGAAGTATTTGCTCGACCATGGAGCCGAGTTACGAGGGCATCGGGTGGTGCGACGCAAAGATTGAGGCGGCTCAAGTAGCTCGATCCCTCATAGAAGTGGGTGTTCCCTTCGCTGTAAACGCCCAAATATCGCGCTTGTGCTGGGGGCCGTAGCTAATGTGGATAGGGCGATCGCTTCCATAGAAGTAGAGCGAATCAAAGGGCAATCCCTGGGCTACAATCCAATTCACCAGAACATCGCTGGTCAGGTCGAGAATGCGAAAATCACAGGCGGCACCAAGGCGATCGCAATAGTACCGCCCATTCCGGTTCACCTCATGAGCCATGTGCTGATCTAGGCTAGGGGTAGCGATGCCGTGCTTCTTCCCCGTCAGCGGGTCTTTCTTCGCCAGCCACCGCTTTAGATCCATCGAGCAAAAGCCGTAGGTGAGTTGAAAGCGGCTGCGCCCAAACCCATCAATCACCGGGTCGATGATGTACTGACACAGCGCTTCTAAAGCTGGCAGCGTCTCATCTAGGTTCTTGGGAAATGGGTTGATCTGGTCCGCGTGCCGCTGGTAAGTCTGAGTGCAGGTGCAGAACTCCTCTAGCGTTAAATATTTCCCCAGAGTTGGTTTTGGCATATCAAACTTGCCATTCGTTAGGGAGCCAGCGGCCAACGGGTGCTCGCAGTGGCAGGCGCTGGCAATCGGGTACAGACGATCGCGATCGCCCAAGAGTTGTTACCTAGACCAATACAGGGGCTTTTCTACTCGATATAAAACGTTTCTAGGCTGGTGCGATCGCCTACAAAGCGCCAGTGCCAGGGCTCAAAGGCCACCCCCTGCAAGTTGTCGAGCGGAAACGACAGCTCATAGCCATAGTGAACCGCGTTGGCGTCCATCCACTGATAGGCTCGGGTGTCAATAAAGTCTTGGATCAGATTGGTGCCCGGCTGGTTGCCGTCGCCAACGTCAATCGCATAGCCAGTGTGGTGCTCACTGTAGCCCGGTGGCGCACTGACCTCGGCGCGGGTTTGAGCGTCTTGGCCTCGCTCAGCCTTGAGACTAAAGAAAATCTGTTCCTGCTCTGCCTGGGAGCGAAAGCCCGACAGCGGCACTAGCCTTACCCCCTCGCGGGCAGCGGCCTGGGCCATGGCTTCGTACTGGTCGGCGGCAGCGGCACGCAGACGAATGCCGCCATTGGCGGAAAGAGCAACCAGCGATTCGGCGGGGGCTTCATCGTAGGCGCGGTGGTTAAGCAGGGTGCGGCTAGAAGGGGCGAGCTGCACGGCAACGTCGCGGTTTTCTTCGGCAGCGGCCTCGCTGCCAGGGGCAGCTGGCCCGTCAATGCCAACCCCAGAGCGGTTGATCATGGCTTTAAAGGGCTGATTTATCTCAGCGGCAGAAAATCCGCCAGTTTGGTACCAGGCCACCAGCCCGCCCGCCACTAGGGCCAGCAGAGCCAAGCCGAGGGCGCGGCGTAGCCACCGGGTCCGGCGCAGCCAAGCAGGCTGATCTTGCTCCGAAGAGTACAGAGGCAGATCACGGGCCGCTTGGGGAATATCGTCGAGGGGAGACATGGTCATTCGCTTCCGGCAAAGCTCTACCCATTATGGCTCGATGCGCCGCGATCGCAACTCTGATTCGAGCACATTGAGACCACATTGGGCCGAGCCTACCCCAAACCCTGGCCAAGCCTGTCACAATCTCAGTGCAGAGTCTGAGTTCAGCCTCTCAGTGCAGATGCTATTACAGATGATCGAGGGCCACTATTTTGCCACCGCTTGAGGTATTGATGCGCCTGTACGGGCCGATTGGGGCCGGGATATGCGCTGGCATCGTCTTCGGTGCTCTGCTCTACCGCTTTGCCCCCCACCCCGAAGCGCCCCAAGGGCTTTATCAGCAGGTACCCCTGCGGCTGGGACGATTTTTATTTTGGCTGGGCATCCCGCTCAGCATCGTGGGGTTCATGCGCCGAGCCGATCTGTCTGGCAACCTGTATCTGGCTCCAGTGGTGGCCTGGGCCGCCATTTTGCTGGGGCTCCTGTGCAGCCGCCTGTGGATTCGCGCCGATCGAGGGCCGTGGCCGCCGCCTACCCAGGGTAGCTTTTCCCTGGCCGCTATGCTGGGCAATACAGGCTACATCGGCTACCCGGTGGTCTTGCTGCTGCCCCAGCTGGGGGTGGGGGTGTTTGGCTGGGCACTGTTTTACGACGCCCTGGGTACCCTGCTGGGCTCCTACGGACTGGGGGCGATTTTGGCATCGGAAATGGGTGGTCAGAGCCGCAACCTCTCTCAGCCTCCTCGACAGCAATGGTCAACCAGGTTACGGGCCGTGGGGCAAAATCCCATTATTCTGGCCTTTGGTTTGGGTCTGGGGCTGAAAGCGATCGCCCTACCCGCCTGGTTAGATCGAGGTCTATACCAATTCGCCTGGGCGATAGTGGTGCTGTCGCTGGTGCTGATGGGCCTGCGTATTCAGCAGCTCAGCTCGTGGCAACACCTGCACCGGGCGACCGTGGCGGTGGCCATTAAAATGCTGATCTTGCCCCTGTCCGTAGGTCTGGGCTTAACGCTCCTGGGGGTAGATGGCGCGCCTCGGCTGGTGATGATCTTGCAGGCGGGCATGCCCTGCTCGTTTTCAAACCTGGTTCTGGCCGAGGCCTATGACCTCGATCGCGACCTATCGGTAACCTGCGTGGGGCTGAGTTCAGCCAGTCTGCTGTTGACCTTGCCCCTCTGGCTGTGGGCGTTTGCTGGGAAGTAATACCATGATCACTCGAAGGATAACGTCCGTTGGTCGGCTGAGCCGCCTGGCCCTGATGGCACGGCTAATGGCGCTCGCTACCCTGGGCAGCGTGCCGCCCGATCTTGCCCAGGCCCAGGGTGTTCCCCAGAGAACTACACAAAACGGGCCATCTCGCCCCCTGCTGCGCCCCGACGATCGGGGGGAGCCAATCAGTCAGCTACAGCGAGACCTCACTACTCTCGGGCTCTACTCGGGGTCAGTCGATGGGGTCTATGGCCCTAGTACGGCTGCCGCTGTGCGATCGCTGCAGCGACAGCAGGGCATCACCGACGACGGCATTGCCGGGCCCCAAACCCAGGCGGCCTTAGACGCTGCCCTGCGTCAGCGGATTCTAACCTTACCGGCCCCGCCGCTGAGGGCCGAAACGCTGACCTTTACCCGCTTAGTCGTTGCACAACCGGCCCCGCCCCCCTCTGCCCTGTGGCTAGCGCTCATGCCCCTGGTGCCGATCGCAGGCGGGGCTCTGACCTACCTGCATCGACGCCTCCAGCATCAGCAGGTGTTTCGGCTGCGGCGACCTCGGCGACCCTCGCCCCCCAAGCCCCCCTACCCTGACCAAGACCCTCGATAGAACATTTCGGCCCTGCATGGTCTGCTAAGCCAGGGGAAAATCTAAAGAAAAGGTACAAAAATGAGGGGGGCTTCCCGCCTTAGCTGTCACCATACATAGAGTCGATACGGGCTTGAGCATTGCTTGAGAGCTATTCTATGTATAGATGTCTGTCAATTTGATTGACCGGGTTAGCCAAAGCAAAACGAGCTGGGCCAACACTAACGACCGTTCACCATCGAGCTCATCAGGGCCAGATCCGCTGTAGCAAGTCCTGGTCAGTGGCGTTCTGGAGTGCCCTCTGCGGATGAATTCTGGCTCCGCACTGCCTTTTTCTTAAGCTCTGTGTAGCGACAACCCGGTCGCCTGCGCCAACCGGGCAGACTATTATCGACCTACGTTCTAACCCCTTTACCCACTGTTTCCTGGAGAGTCCTATGCTGACTGTTGCCGATATCATGACCCACCACGTCACCACAATTGCCAGTGGCGCTACCGTGGCGGAGGCCATAGACCTGATGCAGCATCGGCAGATTCGATCGCTCTTAGTCGAGCACCGCTCCCAGGATATGCCCCTGGGAATGGTGACCGATCGCGATATTGTCTACACCGTCGTTGCCCGCGGCCACGACCCTGAGAAGGTGCTGGTGCAAGACATTATGCGACAGCCCTGTATCTCTCTCAACCCCCACCTGACGATTCAAGAGGCGTCGCAGGTGCTATCTGACACGGGGGTACAGCGGGCTCCGGTGGTTCAAGATGGCGAACTGCTGGGGGTGATTTCGGTCACCGATATTTTGATGCGCGGCATTCCGGTGCTGACGCTGAGCCATTAGGGAAAGATGGAGAGGTGAGGGGATGAGGCGATGGGGGAGACATTCTTAGTCGTCATCATCTTCCTCACCGCCTCACCTTCCTCATCCTCTTCATCCCTCCAGGGGGGCTCGGTTGGAGAGTTCCGTCAGCCAGCGCAGGCGATCGCGCACCTCATCGGTCAGCACTTCGGCCTGGTAGCGCCAGCCCCAGTTGCCGTCCGACTTGCCGGGGGTATTCATGCGGCAGTCGCTGCCGTAGCCCAGCACGTCTTGCAGGGGCACGATCGCCTGGTTCGAGACCGACATCAGCGCCAGGCGAATCATTGTCCAATGAATGCCCTC
This sequence comes from Nodosilinea sp., assembly GCA_049646225.1. GTDB lineage: Bacteria > Cyanobacteriota > Cyanobacteriia > Phormidesmidales > Phormidesmidaceae > Nodosilinea. Next base: position 1,098 of record JBARVK010000287.1, on the reverse strand, counting down.
GGGGCTGAGACAGCCCAGGTACGCCATCAGGCGATCGCGCTCGTGGTCGGGCATTTTGTCAAACCAGCCGACGGTGGTGTCGTTGTCGTGGGTGCCGGTGTAGACCACGCTGTTGGGCACGTAGTTAAAGGGCAGATAGGGGTTGGTGCTGTCGCCCCCAAAGGCAAAGTGCAGAATTTTCATGCCCGGAAACTCGAACTCGTCGCGCAGCGCTTCCACCTCGGGGGTAATCACCCCCAGATCTTCCGCCATGATTGGCAGGGTGCCAAGCTTTTGGCGCACGGTTTCAAACAGCTCGGTGCCGGGGGCATCGATCCATTCCCCATTCATGGCGGTGTCTTCGCCAGCGGGCACTCCCCAGTAGGCCTGCAGGCCGCGGAAATGATCGACGCGAATGATATCGACGTAGCCCAGCAGCGCGTTGATGCGCTGAATCCACCAGTGGAAGTCGCGGTTTTGCAGTTCTTCCCAGTTGTAGGTGGGGTTGCCCCAGAGCTGCCCGGTCTCGCTGAAGTAGTCGGGGGGGACGCCCGCCATCTGCGCCGGGGCCAGGGTTTCGTGGTCGAGCATGAAGTTGTGGGGGTAGGCCCACACATCGACGCTGTCGTGGGCGACGTAGATGGGAATATCGCCGATGATTTGGATCTGGCGATCGCGGGCGTACTGCCGCAGCGACTGCCACTGACGATGAAACTCAAACTGCAAAAATTTCTGGCAGAAAATATCGCTGGACAGCTTGTTGCGCCATTCGGCCATCGCCTCGGGTTCGCGCCGGGCGATGGGGCTGGGCCAGTCGGTCCAGCCCGCACCGCCGTGGGCATTTTTGAGCGCCATGAAAAAGGCAAACTCGTCTACCCAAAAGTGGCACTCCTGGCTGAACTGCTCCAGCGCATCTTGGTCTTCCGTCGAAGCCGTGTCGTGAAAGCGACTGGCGGCTCGCTCTAGCAGCCGCATTTTGATCGGCATGACCTGATCAAAATCGATCTGGTGAGGAGAAAAATGCTCCAAATCGTGCAGCTCGTCGGGGTAGAGCAGGCCGCGATCGCACAGCACCTCTGGGCTAATCAACAATGGATTGCCCGCCATCGACGAATAGCA
>JBARVK010000286.1:0-4569 GCA_049646225.1 Nodosilinea sp. | reverse complement strand
GGGGAGTGGGGGAGTAATGGAGTGGGGGAGGTGGGACGTAGGCAAAACCGTATATTTCATCACCCCATCACCCCATCACCCCATCACCCCTGATTCAGCCGCTTCGAGCTGGGTTCGGTGCTGCTCGATCAGCGCGCAGCAGTCGGCTACGGGGGTGCGATCGCCCATGGCCGTCACCAACGCATCAAAGGCCTCGCGATTTCGTTCGAGCAGGGTTTTGGCCTGGAGAGCAGCCCAGCGCTGTTTGAGCGGGGCTTCGCCCGGCGATCGCCCCAGGGCGTTCCAAAACAGATTCAGTGTGGTTGTATCGTCGCCGCCGCCCTGGGCATCGCCGTAGATCAGTTGTTCGGCGGCAATGCCCGCCATCCACACCTGGCAGTAGCGGTCGATGCTCTGGGGGGTAAGGCGGGCTAGGGCCGTCGGGTCGGTGGGGCCAAAGACCACACCCCCCTGACCAGGAATGCCCTGCTTCCAGGCTTCCCAGGTGTTGAGGGTATAGGCTTCGACCGGAATGTCGAGCAGCACCGCCGCTAAAAAATGCCCGGCCTCGTGGTGCAGCACCCGCTGGCGGTGCTCGGGCGAGGCCCAGGCCACTGTATCCATCAAAATGTTGCCAATGCGGCCGCTCAGCCCCAGCTGGTCAACGCCAAATACCCCAAGCCCCACGGCCACAAACACCGCCACCACCGCTGGCGATAGGTTGATCAGCGGCCCCAGCAGGCTGGCCATGGTAACCCCAAAAATAACGATGGCAATGGTATTGAGGGTGGTGTCGCGCATGTTGTCTCCAGCAGATAGCGATCGCCCAGGTCTGTTCAAAAAGACTCTAAATCCCAGGCGGCGTTGCTCTATGGTAGCGAGGATAGGGCGCTGGGGCCAGGGTCGTGAGCGTCAGTGGTCAATCGGTGAGTGAGCGGTTTTTAAGCGTTCCCTATGAGGTATTTGAGCGGGGCTTCTTCGACTTGATGCCGATGCTAAGAGCATGTCATTCTTGCCACCCCTGGTTGTCAGACTCCCTACAATGAGATAGCCATCACCAACGGTTTAAGGAGAAAGCTATGGGTACGTATTCCCTATGGTGGTATGGGCTCGCCGCTGGTGCCAGTCTGCTGGCTTTAGGCGGGGTACCTGCCGCAGAAGCCGACGGGCCGACTCCGGTGGAGGTAGACACGGCTCTGCCCGCCGTTTGGCAACCCGCCAGTACCGAGGATCAGGAGCAAATCTGGCACTTTGTGCTGCAAAGCCCGCTCGGAGTAGCCGCCCTCAACCAGCTCGCGATCGAAGGATTTATTAGCCCTGTGTGCGAAAAAACGCTGTATACCCATGCGGAATATGAGTCGTTTCAAACTCTGTTGCAGGTGCAGTGCCCCACACCAGGTGGCGTTTCGACCGCCCGCGCCTACGACGAAATGCGCGTTACCTTCAACCGATTTGAAGACACCATCGATAGTTTCTCCGTTGAGCGTATCTACGCAGACTGAGCCAGAAAACGACGGAGTACTCTGGGGCTAGCTACGGTTTCTAAGTCATGTCCTAAGCCCTAGCCCTGAGGTCGATAGGGGCTAGGCGATCGCCCCAGACAAAGGGCTATTAGGGGCCATGACTTAGTGATACCGTGTTGCCATGACTCACCCTTCCTCCGATCTGCTGGTTCTCACCGATTTGCTGGCCGCCCCGCCCGATGACTACTGGCTATGCAACGCCCGCCTGCCTCTGGCCTGTCTTGATGCGGCGGCTCCCCTGCGTACCCCCATTGCTGAACTGGCCGCCCCGCCCCGTTTAGAAAACTGGGTTGCCGCCCACCTGCACATTCAGGCTGGGGCGATCGCGGCGTTAATGCCAGCGGCCTCAACCCCCGATGATGGCCTGCCCCGCTACGACCTGGGCCAGGGGCTGGTGTGGCCCTGCTTTGCCGACTGCCACACCCACCTCGATAAGGGCCATACCTGGCTGCGTAGCCCCAACCCCGATGGCACCTTTGAAGCGGCTCTCGAGGCCGCCGCCGCCGACCAGCACCACTGGAACGCCGCCGACCTTTACCCTCGCATGTCGTTTGGGCTGCGGTGCAGCTATGCCCACGGCACCCAGGCCGTGAGAACCCATCTCGACTGCTTAGATGGCCAGGAAAAGACGAGCTTCGCCGTGTTTGATCGGCTGCGGCGAGAGTGGGCGGGCAGGCTGACCCTGCAAGCGGTCTGTCTGGTCTCGATGGACTACTATGACCGCCCCGAAGCCGAAGCTCTAGCCGATACCGTTGCCCAGTACGGCGGCATTTTAGGCGGTGTGATCTATCCTCAGCCGGGCCTAGAGGCCCAGATCGATCGCGCCTTTGCCCTGGCCGAGGCCCGGGGGCTAGACCTCGACTTCCACGCCGACGAGAGCCTCAACCCCGACGCGGAGGGGCTGCGAATTGTGGCTGAAACCAAGCTGCGCCGACGCTTTGCGGGCAAGGTTAACTGCGGACACTGCTGTAGTCTCTCGGTGCAGGCCACAGGTCGCGCTCAAGACACCCTGGCCCTGCTCAAAACCGCTGGGGTGAGCGTGGTGAGTTTGCCCATGTGCAACCTCTACCTGCAAGACCGCCAGCCGGGCCGCATGCCGCGCTACCGGGGGGTGACCCTGCTGCCCGAGCTGCGTCAGTTTGAGGTGGCGGTAGCACTGGCCAGCGACAACTGCCGCGACGCCTTCTTTGCCTACGGCGACCACGACATGGTGGAGGTATTTAACCAGTCGGTGCGGATTGGCCAGCTCGATCGCCCGATTGGCGACTGGCCCCAGGCCGTGACTCGCACCCCGGCCCAAATTATGGGTCTCGATGGGGGGCTAATTGGCGCAGGCCGCTCCGCTGATTTGGTCATCTTTAAGGCCCGCAACCTGAGCGAGCTGATATCGCGGCCCCAGAGCGATCGCGTCGTTTTGCGCCAGGGTACCCCCATTGACACGACCCCGCCCGACTACGCCGAACTCGATGCTGTCGTCGGCATTAGCTAAAAAATAGCCCGCCCTACGGCACTTCGCTCTGGAAAACCGAACTTCTCTCAGGCAGCGGGTTTGCTAGGCTAAATGCAGGCCTAGGCAAGGGAAGGGCGAACGGTCACAAAACCGCTTCCCAGACCAGAGTTGACTACAATAAAATCGCCTCTGGGGCAAATACTGGCGCGGGTTTTTAGGAGGATTGGCATGGCTGCTACGGGCTTTAAAGACTATTACGCAGTGCTGGGCGTCAGCCGCACGGCAAGTGCCGATGACATTAAACGGTCATTCCGCAAGCTGGCCCGCCAGTACCATCCCGACGTTAACCCCGGCGACAGTACCGCCGAGGCCAAGTTTAAGGAAGTCAGCGAAGCCTACGAGGTGCTCTCTGACCCCGACAAACGCAAAAAATACGATCAGTACGGGCAATACTGGCAGCAGGCTAGCCGAGCCGGGGCCGGCAGCAGCTACGGTAGTCCTTTCGGTGGCCCCTTTGGGGGTGCTGGCGATGGCGGCTTTGACTTCAGCAACTACAGCAGCTTCGACGAATTTATCAACGAGCTGCTGGGGCGGTTCTCGACGCCTGGCGCGGGGCGATCGTATCCCTACGGTGCCCCTGGGGGTGCTCCGGGTGCTGGTACGGCTGGGCCCGGCTTTGGCTACGACCCAGCGGCGTCGAATCAGTCCTTTGACCAGGAGGCCAGTATTCGCCTCACCTTTAGCGAAGCCTTCCACGGGGCGCAAAAACGCCTTCGCATTGGCAACGATAGCGTTGAGGTGCGTATTCCCCCAGGGGCTAAGCAGGGCAGCAAAATTCGCCTCAGGGGCAAAGGCCCAACGAACCCTTACACCAAGCAGCCTGCCGATATCTATTTGGTGGTGCAGCTCGATACCCACAGCTTTTTTAAGCTAGAGGGCGACAGCCTCACCGCCGAAGTGCCCATTACCCCCGATGAGGCGGTGCTGGGCGGCAAAATTGACGTACCCACCCCCGACGGCAGCGTCACGATGAACCTACCGGCGGCCATTCGCTCGGGTCAAAGTCTGCGGCTGCGGGGCAAAGGCTGGCCCAGCCCCAAGGGCGATCGCGGTGACTTGCTGATCAAAGTGGTGATTACCCCGCCCAGCAGCCTGAGTGATACCGAGCGCCAGCTCTACGAGCAAATTCGCACCAGCCGCACCAGTAACCCTCGCGAAACCCTTGCCAATACGCGGCTGTAGAGTCTCTCATACCGAATCCGAATTCTATAGCCCCGATCTCACCTAGGCAGATGGCGTAGGGGCAAACACTGTTGGCCCAGCCCAATCGGGAGTAGCAAGGGAGGATTTTGTCTTAGGGAGTTAGATCGTCCTCGCGATCGCCGGTGTTGAACAGGTCGTCACTGACATCCATATCGTTTGCGTCGGAGAAGTAGCTGCCGTCGGCGGGGCCGGGCTGCTCGTCGTAAAAGTCGGTTTCGTAATCGGTGTTGATCCTGAAGTCATCCGACTCAAAGACGTCGTACTCGTTCTCAGACCAGATGCTGAAGGTGCTCCGGGAATCGTCTAGGGCTGGGGGAATACTTGCTTCAATCTCAGCTTCGATCGGTTCAAGCT
>JBARVK010000285.1:0-6294 GCA_049646225.1 Nodosilinea sp. | reverse complement strand
GCGTTCCTCTGTAGTCTCGGTATAGACAAGTAACTATACCGACGAGTCTGACCTCGCTACCTCGCGGAAAGGGTTAGTCACGACAGATTCCACACCGTCGGTCCACGCCGTTCACGATGGCCAATAGCCGTCACCCCCTGTCGCAGTCTACTCGCCGCGACCTGGCAGCGGACTGACGATATTGAATAGAGCGGCGTAGTCATCGTCGTCAAATCCGGCTTCGACCGCCTGGTCAACGAGCTGACGCACGCTTTCAGCCGGAAGCGGCACCAGGCCAGCCGCCTCTGCGGCGGCTACAAACAGACCCATATCCTTCAGCAAGTGCTTGGTGGGGAAATTGGGGTCGGCGAACTGGCGGGTCTGCATCCGGTGCAGCTTTTTGTCGAAGGTGGGGGCGTAGAGGGCGCTTTGGCGCACTACCGCCATGAAGGTATCGACATCAATGCCAGCGGCCTGCACTAGCCCCAGGCTTTGGGCAAAGGCGGCGGTGAGGGAGCCAATCAGCTGATTCATAGCCAGCTTGAGGGTGGCGGCACTGCCGACCGGCCCAACGTGGTAGATCGTGCTGCCCAGGCAGGCGAGCAGAGGTTGCCAGCGTTGGTAGGCTTCATCGTCGGCTCCCACCATAACGATGAGTTTGCCGTTTTTGGCCTCGGGAATGCTGCCCAGGACGGGGGCTTCTAGATAGGTACCTCCAGATTGGGCCACACTCTGGCTAATCGCCTGACTTTCGTCTGGGGCAATGGTACCCATTTGAATGATGGCGCAGCCACCCAGAGGCGACAGGGGAGGCTCTGCCGAAGCCGGGGCACAGTCGGTAAGGCCCATGTCGTTGAGGAGCGATCGCACTGCCTCGCCATCGGTCACCATCATAATGACGGCCTCCACCGCTTGGGCCAGGTCGAGGGGGGTGGGACAGACAGTAGCCCCTGTTAGCTCCAGCGGTTTGAGCCGCTCTGGCGTGCGGTTGTACACCCACACCCGATGGCCTGCCGACAACAGCCTGAGAGCCATCGGTGACCCCATCAATCCAGTGCCTATCACCCCAATCTTCACCCGTTGTAGTCTCCCTAGTGCTTGGTTCCAGTGGTAGCTGTTAGCCCATTTCGGTCATGGTTGGCGGCTGCCGGTGAGTCTGGGTTTTACCCTGAGCCGCACCGTGGGCCTGAGGGGGGTGGTACTGTCCCCAGACGGCCTCGGCGTTGGTGGTGACTCCGAGCCACTCGGCTAAAAACTGGCGTAACCAGCGCTCTACCGCCGGACCGTAGAGGCGGTGCCGACTAATCTGGCAGGCCCGGCCCTGGGCACCTGGGCAGCTGAGCTGGTCGGCTCCTTCGGTAGTCCAGTGGTTAACCATCGTGGCGGTAATTTCGGGATGAAACTGAAGGCCATAGGCCCGCCGTCCGTAGCGAAAGGCCTGGTGCGGAAAGGTTGAGCCGGTGGCCAGCAGGTGGCTACCGGTTGGTAGGGCAAACCCCTCTTGGTGCCAGTGATAGACCATCAGCGGACCAGACAGCAATGTCTGACCTGCCGAGGTTGGCACAATGGGGTAGTAGCCAATTTCTCGCTGACCTGCGGGGTGAGCAACTACAGCGGCCCCCAGAGCGCGGGCCAGCAGCTGTGCCCCTAGGCAAATGCCCAGGTAGGGTTTGTCTGAGGCCAGGGCGATCGCAATCCAGTCGAGTTCTTGCCGAATAAAATCCAGGTGGTCGTCGTTAGCGCTCATAGGGCCGCCAAACACCACCACCGCACTGTGGCCCTCCAGAGTTGCGGGGAGCGGCTGGCCCAGTGCCGGGCAGCGCACATCGAGGGTAAACCCTAGCGATGTCAGCACGTCTCCCACCCGACCCGGGTTGGAGGTGGACTGGTGAACAAGCACTAAAACGGGTAGGTTAAGACTCACTACGTCAATGATTCTCTTCTAGCAGTAGCGCGGCCAACATCGGAGCAACACCCTCGTTCGGGCCAACATGTCCTTACAACTGTATCGCTTCCGCCCCAGAAACGGAGCTGAGCCACGCCTATAGCTGGCGCTCAACCTGCACCATACGCCGGTACGAAAGCCAACCCGCCCCCACCATCGCTCCGGCAAACAGGCTTAAAAAGCGCACATGGGTACCCACTTCGGCCAGGGTGCGGCCCTCCACCACAACCCCAGAGAGAGCTTCGATCATGTGGTAAATCGGGTTGAACTGAGTCAGCTGGGCCAGGGAGTCGGGGAAAAATGCTGTAGGTAAAAAGGTACCCCCCAAAATCATCAGCGGAATGCCAAAGGCGGCAATCAGGGCATTGACGTCTTCGGTGCGGCGGGCAAGCTGGGTACCCAGCACAAACCCCACCCCCACGTAGGCGGCAATGCTGAGCAGCACAATCAGCAAGTTGGTTAGGGGGTGGCCATTCAGACTGGCTCCATAGAAGAGGGCGATCGCGTAGACCAGAGCCATTTGCCCCAGCCCAATAGCCCCGTAGGCCAAACAAATGCCCAAAAAATAGGACACCCCGCTCAAGGGCGACAGAAACAGGCGCTTCAGCGTTTTTTGCTCGCGCTCAGACACCACCGTGGCCACGCTGCCCCCCAGGCCGCTAAAAAACAGCGCGGCCCCAACCAGGGTGGAGGGGGCCGCCTGGGTGTAGGCCTCGGCCAGGGAAATTTGCAGCCGCTCCTGCAAAATTAGGCTGTTGAGAATCAGCAGCACCACCGGAAAGATGGCCCAAAAAATCAGGCTGCGCCGCCGCCGCCCCAGCTCAACCAAGATGCGCTGGGCAACCGCCAGGGTCTCTCGTATGTATTTCATCGAGATGAGTAGACTGTAAAGGCAACTTAATACTACAGTCTTTAACGGGTTTCACAAAGGATCCGCTCTCCTCTGGTCAAGAGTCCTGAATGCTCCCCCTGGCCGGGAAAGCTGTGTTACCGTTAATGCCCAAGTCGCTCTCCACACACCCTCGGGAGTACTCCCCAGGCGAGTTTGACCTCAGCAACGCTAAAACCCCAGATGAGTCCATCTTTAGAGGGGCTATTTGCCCAAACCCTGGCCCGTCGTAACGTCCTCAAGCTCTTTGGTGTAGGAGGTATTGCGGCTCTGCTGAGCTATTCGCGCCTCAGCAAGCCCCAGCCCACCGTGTTTCAGCGCGATCGCCTAGAGCTGCCTGCCCAGGTGGGTCGATCGACAACGGCGACTATTATTGGTGGCGGGCTAGCGGGCCTGGCGGTGGCCTACGAGCTGAGTCAGCGCGGGGTGGCGGTCACGCTGCTGGAGCGATCGCCCCAGCTGGGCGGCAAAATTGCCAGCTGGCCCATCCAGGTGGGCGACGACCACTTTATGATGGAGCACGGTTTCCACGGCTTCTTTCCGCAGTACTACAACCTGTTCAGCCTGGTTGACGAACTCAGCATTCAGCAAAATTTCAAGTCCCTCGACTACTACTCGCTGGTCTACAAAGACCACTACGACCCCGAGGTGTTTCGCCCCAGCAACTCTGCTTTTCCGTGGAATATTGTCGACTTGGCGATCGCGTCCTCGAACCGGCTGGAGTGGGGCATTAACCTAACTCACCTCAAGCACCTCCAGGTGTTTCGAGAAATTACCGGCTTTCGCAACCCCCAGACCTACCAGCGCCTCGACGACATATCGGTCACCGAGTGGGTGGGCAACGACTTTCCCCACGGGCTATACGACCTATACTTTTTGCCCTTCGCTAAATCAAGCCTCAATGCCCCCGATTCACTTAGCGCTGGGGAGCTGATGCAGTTCTTTCACTTCTATTTCTTTGGCAACCCCGAGGGGCTAGCCTTTAACGGCACCTGCCAGGACATGGGGCGATCGCTGGTTGACCCCATGGTAGAGGCGATCAAAGCCAACGGCGGTCAGGTGCTGACGGGGGTGACCGTCAGCCAGATCAACTGGCAGGGCGGCAAAGTGGCCGGAGTTACCTACCAAAACGGCAGCGTAGCGGTGAATCCGGTGCCCTTTTGGGTCGATCGCAACCCGCTGCTGAGTTCAGACACCATGGAGTACTTTGGGGCCGGTGACAGCGTCTACTCGGTAGCACCAGGGGCCAAAACCGCCCTCTCGCTGACCTGCACCCACCAGGGCTGTAGCGTGCAGCGCCAGGTGCAGGTAGATGGCGACGGCTACCTCTGCCCCTGCCACGGAGCCGCCTACGCCAGCGATGGGGCCGTGCTGGCTGGCCCAGCGCGGGAAAATCTGACGGCGTTTAAGGTACTGGCTCGGGAGGGCGATCGCATTCAGCTGGTGGCCACTGACGCCAACGCCGAGGCCAATGCAGCCCACGACCTCACCGCCGACTACTACGTTATGGCCGCCGACATCCCCGGCATTAAAGCCCTGTTTGCCCTCTCCGAGGGCGAGATAGAACCGACCCTGATGGCCCAGGTCGATCAGCTGCAGGTGGCCGACCCCTTTGCCGTGGGCCGCTTCTGGTTCGATCGCGACTTTGACTGGGAGCACAGCTGGTTTACCTCACTCTCGGGCTATCGGCTCACCGACAGCATTACCCTCTACCACCGCATTCAGGACGACTATATTGCCTGGAGCGATCGCACCGGAGGCAGCGTAGTCGAGCTGCACGCCTACTGCTACAAAGAAAAAGACTTTCCCACCCAGGCCGATATTCTCAGCACCTTTGAGACCGAGCTGTACGACATCGTGCCCGAGCTGAAGGGCGCGACCGTGCTGCACCGCCAGCTGGTCAACCAAAAGAATTTCGCGGGCTTTCCCCCCGGCAGCTTTGCCAACCGACCCCAAACCACCACCGCCGCCGACAACCTGCTGTTTGCGGGCGACTGGGTGCGCATGCCCTTCCCCTGCGGGCTGATGGAGCGAGCGGTGAGCAGCGGTTTGCTGGCGGCCAACGAAATCCTGCAGCGCGAAGGGGTGCAGCGTCGCCCCATTCTCTCAGTCAACCCCGAAGGAGTGCTAAAGATTTAGGAATTATCCCGGCATAGGCAGATGGATTTTCAGCCATAGGGCAGGTGTGAAATGGACGGATTAGAAAGCGCAACGGTCACAACCCTCGAACAGTCCGACGCGGGCAGCGGTCAGGATTCCCCAAATTCGCAGCTCTCACCTGAGCCCAAACGCCCCCTCCGGCGGCTGGGCCTCAACCTCAACCACTGGTACGTGGTGGCTCAGAGTGCGGAGCTGAGCACTGAGCCCTTGGCGGTCACTCTGTGGCACCAGCCGATTGTGCTGTACCGCGATCGCGCGGGTACCCCCATCGCCGTCGAAGACCGCTGCCCCCACCGCCAGGTCAAGCTCAGCGAAGGCGCCGTGGCGGGCGACAACCTGGTCTGTGCCTACCACGGCTGGCAATTTGGCCCCGACGGCACCTGTGCCCACGTGCCCTACCTAGAGCCTCAGCAAAAGCGGCCCACCTGCACCCTGCGCCAGTACCCGGTGCAAGAGCGGGATGGCTTTGTCTGGATCTTTCCCGGTGCGGCGGCGCTGGCAGAGCAGGTTGCCCCCCTAGGGGTGCCCGAGTGGGATCACCTCAACTTCATCGGTTCAGTAGCCACCATCGATGTACAAGCCCACTATTCCTTCTTAATTGAGAATTTAATGGACATGTACCACGGCCACCTGCACGGCGGTGCCCAGGTGTGGGCCAACCCCGTACTGGCGGGGCTAGAAGCTGATGATACTCATGTCCACGCCCACTACGAGGCCGAGAGCTACTACCGCATCGACAAAATCTGGTCAGCTACCCAACTCATCATTCCGTCCCTGCGTAAGCTCCATCCCGAACCGCTAGATGTCTATTACCACTATCCCCACTGGCGATCGACCTTGGGAGATGACTTTGTGATTTACTGCCTGTTTTGCCCGCTCAGCGAAACCCACACCCGCGCCTACCTGCTGCACTTTACGTCACTAGAGGGGTTTCCAAAACTGCATAAAACCCCGCTGGCGGTGCGGCGGTTCGTGAAGCGAGCGTTTACCAACTCGGCCAGCTTTGTGCTGCGGCGGCTGGTGCGCGAAGACGTGCTCATGCTGGAGCAGGAGCAGCAGGCCTTTGAGACGTATCCTACCTATCGGGGGCCGGAGTTAAACCGGGCGCTGACGGCGGTGCAGCAGCTGATTCGGCAGCAGGCGGGGTAGATGGGTGGATGGGTAGGAAGGTGGATGGGTGGATGGGTGTTTGGGCTCACAGGATGAGGGATGACCCCTAAGGTCGAACCTGACACCTGGTACCTGACACCTGATACCTTAGACCTAATACCTGCCCCCATTGAACCCCTACTCCCATTCCCGATGGCTTCCCCCGATATTC
>JBARVK010000284.1:0-18670 GCA_049646225.1 Nodosilinea sp. | reverse complement strand
AGCCAGATCTACGCCGAACTGTCTGAAAACCCCATTGCTGCCGCCTCCCTGGGGCAGGTGTACAAAGGCAAACTGCACAGCGGCGAAGATGTCGCCATTAAGGTGCAGCGTCCTGGTCTGGCCCAGCGCATTGCCCTCGACCTCTACATCATTCGCGGGCTGGCCCGCTTTGCCACCAACCGCATCAGCCAGATTCGCAGCGACTTGGTCGCCATCATGGATGAGTTTGGCGAGCGCATCTTTGAGGAGATGGACTACACCCACGAGGGCGAAAACGCCCAGCGCTTTGCCAAGCTCTACGGCCACATTGCCGATATCTACGTGCCTCACATCTACCCCCAGTACACCGCCCGCCGGGTGCTGACCATGGAGTGGATTGAGGGCACCAAACTTACCAACATCGACAAGCTCGACCGCCTTGGCATCGACGCCAGCCACCTGATCGACGTGGGGGTGCAGTGCTCGCTGCGGCAGCTGCTGGAGCACGGGTTTTTCCACGCCGACCCTCACCCCGGCAACCTGCTGGCGATGGCCGACGGCAAGCTCGCCTACCTTGACTTCGGCATGATGAGCGAAGTCAAACCCTACCAGCGCTACGGCCTGATCGAGGCGGTGGTGCACATGGTCAATCGCGATTTTGAGGGGCTGGCCTACGACTACGTCAAGCTGGAGTTTCTCACCCCCGACACCGATCTGAGTCCAATTATTCCGGCCCTGGCCAACGTGTTTAGCAACGCCCTGGGGGCCAGCGTGGCCGAACTTAACTTTAAGAGCATCACCGACGAATTTTCGGCCCTGATGTACGAGTACCCCTTTCGGGTGCCCGCCTACTACGCGCTAATCATCCGATCGCTGGTGACGCTAGAGGGCATTGCCATCAATGTTGACCCCGAGTTTAAGGTGCTCAGCAAGGCCTACCCCTACGTGGCCAAGCGGCTGCTCACCGACCCTGCCCCCGAGCTGCGGGCTTCCCTCCAAGACCTGCTGTTTAAAGACGGCAGCTTCCGCTGGAACCGGCTGGAAAACCTGCTGCGCAACGCCAGCGCCAGCGATGAGTACGATATGGATCGGCTGGTGGATCAAACCCTGGAGTTTTTGTTCTCGGAACGGGGGACGTTTTTGCGCGATCGCATCGTTAGCGAGCTAGTCAACGGCCTCGACAACCTGGGCCAAAGCACGGTGCAAAACCTGACCTCCGCCCTGCAGCGTCGTCTGGGCCTGAAGAAAGAATCGGCGGTGGCCGTCCCCACTGGCCCTAGCGATCTCGACCACCTGCGCCGCATTCTAGAGTTACTGAAAGACACGCCCGGTTTCGATGCCGCCCAGGTAGCTAGCCGTATTCCCACCCTGCTGTTTAAGCCTGAGACCCAGACGATGGGTCAGCAGGTGGTAGCAGGGCTGGCCCAGCGAGCCCTGGCGCGGCTGATTCGCACCGTGCTGCTAGAGGGAGAGCCCAGCCCCACCCCGCCGCAGCTTACTCCCGCTCGCCGCTAGTCTTTGAGGCGGCGTGGCCCTAGTTCATCAGCGAATAGCGCCACAGCGTTTCGGTAATGTCATCCGCTTTTGAATGGTGCCCGCTGTGGTTCCTGCCCCGACTTGCCAGGTGACTTTATCTCCTTGCTTAAACGCGGGTACCCTATCAGCTGCTGCCTCTAGTACATTCCTTTCACCGTAAAAACCTACTCTGAGCTCGATCATCGCTCGGAGCACAGATTCTGGGGTGCATTCCACTCTCGATTGCAAAAAGCCTTTTTTGATCCGATCCTTTCTTGCTGCGCATTTCTACCTGAAGGTAGTGGGAGGCCATGGCTTTCTAAATCATATTGGGTGAAAATTTACAACGGTGTAGTGAATGGCCAGCGCCATTGAGTTCAATCTATTTGCGCCTTATAACGAAGGCGCTAGCGTATTTGGATCGTTTTCTGATTGGCAAGATATTGCCATGGAGAAGGGCGAGGACGGCTATTTTCGCACCTATGTGGATCTAGACGATGGCCGCTATGAATACAAATTTCGGGTGCAGTCTAAGAGCTTTTTTCTAGAACCCGACGAGTGGGTTGAGGTCATTGACCCCAAAGCTAACCATGTCAATGAGATCGATCAAAATACGGTTATCTATATTCAAGATGGTGAACCGATTGTCGATGACTATGTTTGGCGACATGACGATAAAGCGTTACCTCAAAATGACGAACTGGTTATTTACGAAATTTTAGTCAGCGACTTCTCAGGTGGTGAAGACGATCCCTATCCTCGCGGCCAGCTTCAGCACATTATCGAGAAGCTAGACTACCTCAGTGAACTGGGCATCAACGCCATCGAACTCATGCCTATTCAAGAATTTCCCGGTGAGCAGAGCTGGGGCTACAACACCTACCACTACTTCGCCGTTGAGTCTGCCTACGGCACCTCTAAAGACCTGAAGCACCTCATCGATGAGTGCCACGCTAGGGGCATTCGCGTCATTTTAGATATCATTCTCAATCACTCTGGCTCTGAGGCCCCGCTGACCAAAATTGACTACACCTATTGGTATCGCCGCGAACCCAAAGACCCCGACAACAGCTGGGGACCAGAGTTTGACTACGACCACTACGACGAGCATTTAGACCTGTGCCCGGCCCAAGATTTTGTCAAAGAAGTCGTTCGCTTCTGGATTTCGGAGTACCACATCGACGGCTATCGCTTTGATGCCGTTAGCCAAATGGGCCACTTTGATTTGCTTAAGGAAATTGCCAGCCAAAATGCCCAAGACGCTCAGCCCAAACCGTTTTATAACATTGGTGAGCTAATTCCAGAGTCCCCCGATGCCACCAATATGGATGGTCCTCTAGATGGCTGCTGGCGCGATGGCTTTCTTCACAATCTACTGCCCATGCTGTGGGGAGAGGAGACCGACATCGAGACCGTCAAAGACCTGGTCGATGCCAAGCGATCGGGCTATATGGGGGCGGTCAACGCCATTACCTACCTCAGCAACCACGACCACGACCACTTGATGGTACAGCTGTCTAACCACGAAATATTTGACGATGCTGCCTTTAAGCGAGCCAAGCTGGGCGCAGTTCTAGTCATGACATCCATGGGTGTACCCCTGATCTGGATGGGCGAAGAATTTGGTGCCTATAAACCCAAGTCCCTAGACCCCAACAAAATTAACTGGTCTCTGCTAGAAAACGATCGCAACCGCGACCTGTTTGAGCACTATAAGGGCTTGATCAACCTGCGGAAGCAGAACTACGCCCTGCGCACCGAAAACGTTGAGTTTTTCTTTGCAGACCCAGACAGTAAGGTGCTGGCCTACGTGCGCTGGAATGATGAAGGGTCCCGAGTTATCGTCGTCGTCAATTTTTCGGAGCATTACCTGGCCGACTACAGCGTCACCAATTTCCCTGAAAGCCGCACCTGGCACGAATGGGTCAACGACTATGACATTGAGGTAAACGACGGAGTGTTGACCATCGACCTGCCGGAATACGAAGCCAAAGTACTGGTTTAGGGTGTTGCAGATTTTGAAGAAATTTCACCGACCTGAGTTTGACCGTTGAGACCACCGACTCTTGATGAGCCTAAATTGCCTAAATTAGCCTCATCTCAAAAACTGACTTCAGAACAATCACGCATTAAGGAAGAGAATTCACTATGAAAGTTATGGTTTTAATCAAAGCGAATCCTGACTCAGAGGCAGGGATTATGCCTAGCGAAGCGATCTTGACCGCAATGGGAGAGTTTAACCAAGAGCTGTTTAATGCAGGGGTAATGCTGGCTGGCGAGGGGCTGCACCCCAGCTCGAAAGGGGCACGAGTAAAGTGTTCTGGCCAAAACCGCACTGTCATCAATGGGCCATTTACAGAAACAAACGAACTAATTGCTGGATTCTGGATTTGGCAAGTGAAATCTATGGAAGACGCCATCAACTGGGTCAAACGCAGTCCTTTTCAAGACGGCGAGATTGAGATTCGACCTATTTTTGAGGCCGATGACTTTGGCGAAGAACTTACCCCAGCACTGCGGGAACAGGAAGAACGTATGCGAGCCGAACTAGAAAAGGGCACGTGATACTAAATCTCGCTCACAAAATCCCGGTTTGAAACCGATACCCTGTCGGGATCATTGCAGTGCAATGCCCCTACTCAGCCAGGTTATTTAGCCGAGTAGCCCTGGATATTTTCGGGGCGAAACTGGCGCAAAATAGGGGTGGCCTGACGCACGACGGCCTCGGAGCCGCGCACGACTACCAAAAACTTGCCTTCGTTGAGGCGATTGCGGTACGACAGCGCGTCGCCGCTGCCGACCGCGACGCCAACCCCACCGCCAATAAAAAACGCACCCATCGCCGCAGAACCAGCCCCCAGCACCCCGCCAATAATCTGGTTGCCCAATCGCCCGGCAAACTCAAAGGTGTCGAGCCCGGTGATGTTGTTAAACACAAACCCGGCCACAAAGCCAAAGGGCACCAGCCACACCATCATCAAGCGAATTTGCTTCCAGGCCTGGTCGGCGGGGTCAATCAGGCCGTAGTCGTCGGCGCTTTTGAATCCTTTGCCTAAAATATCGATATTTTCGTTGGGCAGGCTGGCCTGCTCCAGGGCGCTATAGGCTTCTTCGGCTTTGATGCGGTTGTCTAAGACAGCGACCAGGTAGTTCATTACAAAAGACGAGAGGGCAAAACGGCAGGGGAAGACCCCTTTGATATTATGCCTTGCGGCGGTTCGTCTCCAAGGCGGGTCTTTCACCATTGCCGCCAAGCTTGCTCCCTAAACCGTCCGACGTCCTGGGGCAAACCGCTGCTGGTCGAGCCGAGTCTGCGCGACGACCTGCCCCGCTTTGATCACCGTTCGCTGTACCGGGGCCGCCCCCACCGTCGCCGACACTGAGCTAGCCTTCAGCAGCACCAAGTCGGCCCGGTTGCCGACCCTGAGGCCATAGTCAGTTATGCCAATCGCCTGGGCAGCCTGGGTTGTGGCCATCGCTAGGCAAAGGCGGTGGGCGTCGGTGGTGCCCAGCTGTAGCACCTGTGCCACCAGGGTACAGATTTTGAGCACATCGCCGTCGCCAAAGGGGGTAAACAAGTTGAGAATGTTGTTGGTAGCCACCCCCACGGTCACCCCCTGCTCGGCCAGGCGGTGGATGGGGGCAACGCCCCGCCGCTGGTTGTGGGTATCCTGGCGGGCCATCATGTACAGGTCTGAGGCGGGCAGGGCCAAAATCGATATTTGGCTGTCTCGCAGGGCGCTGGCCAGCCCAGTTAGATCCTCTGGGGGCAGCCCGGCCAGCTTGGTCATGTGCCCTAGGCAGACTCGCCCCTGCCAGCCCCGGCGCTGGGTTTCGGTGATGACAAAGGGCAGCAGCAGTGGCTCGTTGTCGTCTAAAAAGTCGAGGTGAAAATCGACATCGCAGTTGTACTCCTGGGCGATATCGAAGATGTGGCAGACGTTGGCTTTGGGGTCGGCGTCGACGTAGGGGGCTGAGCCAATCACATCGCCGCCCAGATCCATCGCCTGGCGCAGCAGCGGCAGGGTTTCGGGCTGTTGAGTAATGCCCTCCTGAGCAAAGACGGCGAGCTGGAGGGTCAGGCCCCAGCCGTATTCTTCCCGCAGGGGCAGCAGCGCCTCTAGCGATCGCAGCCCAGCAGTGGGGTCAACTTCCACGTGGCTGCGCATGGCCGTAATGCCAAAGCCGATCGCGGTTTCGATCACCTGGCGGGCGCGAGCCTGAATATCCGCCAGGGTAAAGCCCTGCTTGAGCCTGAGGGTTTCGGCCATGGCCTCGGCAAAGGTGCCCGTGTGGGCCGGGTGGCGATCGAGCAGCAGCGCCTTGTCGAGATGAATGTGCCCGTCCACCAGGCCCGGGATGAGGAGATCGCCACTGGCGTCGAGGGTGCGGTTGGGGTCTGGAGACGGTTCGGAGTCCGCTGGGGCGATCGCGGCAATTTTTCCCTGGCTCAGGGTCAAGGTCCACAGCCCGTCGCGATCGGGTAGGTGAGCGTTCGTAATGTGCAGATCGGCAGACATGGCGGCAGGGGTCTCGACTCTCAGCAGCATACTCTGAGATCGACCGATTGGCTGCGGTGTGACGTGGGGCTTAGGTCTGCCCGCCGGGGCACACCGTTGACCACTGATCTAAATTGGCCCGCGCCTCAATAAAGCCGGTGAGTTCGCCCCGGTAGGCAATCAGGCGGGAGCGAGCCGCTGAGTCGGGCGGTACCAGCACCACCAGGCGATCGACCGAGGCGGCGGCGCAGGCCCAGTCGTTAGCGGCCACGGCCTCGGCCAAAAGCTCTTGGCGACGCTCAATTTCGGCCTGCTTGGCGGCCTCGGCTCGCTCGCGGGCCAGGTAGGTTTCCATATTGCGAATGGCGGCGGTGGCGTAGCGATCGCCCGGTCGAAAAGCCAGGGCGCGGCGAAAGTTGATCAGCGCCGTGTTGTAGTCTTTGCGTTCGGCAGCGGAGTAGCCCGCTAGCATGGCGTAGCGGTAAGACTGCGATCGCGATTGTTTCAGGCGAATGTCGCTGATGCTATCGCCAGAATCTAGCCCAGAGGACTTGGCTTGGGCTTGACCCAACCCACTGCTGCCCACCAGGGCCGCGCCTAGGAGCAGACCTATCATTGCGTTACCAACACGTCCTATCACCGTCATTCCGTTCGCTGCCCCGCACTACACGACCGTTTAGGGTAGCGAATTTTTAGCCCAGTGCAGCATGAATCTGTGACATCCCTATCGCTGCGAAACCATGGAAAAGATTCAGGCAGAGCGGTTGAGGGCTTTGTGAGCAAGCGATCCGGCAATCAGAGCGATGACGAATAGCATTGGGTTCGCTGACCCGAGGCCCAGAGCGGCGATCGCAGGCCCCGGACAGTAGCCCCCCAACCCCCAGCCAACCCCAAATAGGGCGGCACCCAGCACCAGGGGGCGATCGATATCGCTGCGGGTAGGAACCCAAAATTTGCTGCCCAGAAGAGGATGGGGTCGCCGCAGAACCAAGCGAAAGCTAATCAAGGTCACCAACACCGCACCACCCATCACAAACGCCAGAGTTGGGTCCCACTGGCCCGCCAGATCTAAAAAGTTGATCACTCTCTGGGGGTCAATCATCTGCGAAACAGCCAGCCCCAGGCCAAACAATAGCCCAGAGCCGAGCGCTACTAGGTTCTGCCCGAGGGCGCTTTTTTCAGACACAGTCTGTAGGGTCATGGGTCAAGTCCTGCGGTGGTTAAGTCCAGCCCAGCAGATGCCGGCTGATAAATACGGTGATTATGCCCGTAGCCATAAAGGTGATCACGGCAACGAGCGATCGCCCCGATAGCCGCCCCAAACCACAAACCCCATGACCACTGGTGCAGCCGTTGCCCATGCGGGTGCCAAAACCCACCAGCAGACCGGCGACAATCATGGTGACAGGAGCGAAGGGATAGGTCGGTGTCGGCTCAGAAGCCACAGCATATTCGTAGATCAGGCTACCCCCTACCAGCCCCAGCAAAAATAGCCAGCGCCAGACTTCAGAGGCGGCAAAGGTGATCGCGCCGTTGACCATACCGCTGATACCGGCAATGCGACCGTTAAGGGCGAGCAGGAGGGTAGCGCTGAGGCCAATCAGAATGCCGCCAACCAGGCCGTAGAGCCACTCTGTAGGCATAGTCAAATCCTCATTCATTGCTTAACGATATAGTAATATAATTCGACCTGAGTTAGTGCGGTGAAAGGCTAAAGGTGTCCCTATCCTGTCGGTACTCACTCCGCCGTACCAAGCTGAAGCGCGTAGAGATTGGCATAGACTCCCCCCTGGGTCATCAGCTCGGTGTGGGTGCCCCGCTCGACAATCTCCCCCTGCTGAATCACCAACACCTGGTCGGCCTGGGTAACGGTACTGAGCCGGTGGGCAATCACAAAACTGGTGCGGTTTCTCAGCAGAGTGGCGATCGCGTCCTGCACCAGCCCCTCCGTGCGTGTGTCAATGCTGCTGGTTGCCTCGTCTAGCACCAAAATGCGCGGGTCAATCAGCACCGCCCGGGCAATGCTCACCAGCTGGCGCTGGCCCTGGCTCAAGGGCGCGCCCCGCTCGCCCAGGCGAGTGCTATAGCCCTGGGGCAGCGACCTGACAAACTCATGCACATTAGCCGCCTGGGCCGCCGCTTCAATCTCGGCCTGGGTGGCGTGGGGTGCCCCAAAGGCAATATTTTCGGCCACGGTGCCGGTAAACAGTAAATTGTCCTGTAGCACAATGCCAATCTGGCGGCGCAGACTCGCCTGGGTGACCTCACGCACATCAATGCCGTCAATTTTCACCGCCCCCGCTGACACATCATAAAACCGCATGATCAGGTTAATAATCGTGCTCTTGCCCGCCCCCGTTGGCCCCACCAGTGCAATCATCTGGCCCGGCTGGGCGCAGAGGGTCACATCCTTCAGCACCCGCTGGGTCGGGGTGTAGCCAAAGCCCACCGAGTCAAACCGCACCTCGCCTGCGATCGTTGGCATCTCGGTCGCGCTGGGCGCATCTTGCAGAGTCGCGGGTTCATCTAGCAGCACAAAAATGCGATCGAGCCCCGCCAGGGCCGACTGGGCCTGGGTATAAAACTGGCTGAGAATTTGAATGGGGCGAAAGAACTGCTGCACGTAGAGCAAAAACGCCGTCACCGTGCCCACGGTCATTACCCCGGTCACCGCCAGGTAGCCGCCGTAGGCCATCACCCCGGCGGTAGCCAGCGTGTTAAGAAAGTCGATAGAGGGCAAAAACGCCGCCGTTACCGCCACCGCCTGCACGTTGGCTTTGCGGTTGGCGGCGTTGAGGCTGTCAAATTCTTCAATGTTGAGCTGGGTGCGGTTGAAGGCCTGAGCCTCTTTTACGCTGCCGATGTCTTCTTCTAGCTTGGCCGACAGGTCGCCAATGGTTTGCCGCGTTACCCGAAACCGCCCCCTGGCCCAGCGCGAGAAAAACCCGGTGGTAAAAATCATCAGCGGCACCACCAGGTTGCTCAGTAGGCCTAGCTGCACGTTAATGGCCAGCATGGCGATGATAATGCCCACCAGGCTAAACGTCTGGCCCAGCACCTGCGGAATGGTGAGGCCAAAGGCCTGGTTCACGGTATTCACATCGTTGAGCAGGCGGCTCATCAGGTCGCCCGCTTCGCTGCGATCGAAGAAACTCACCGGCAGGCTTTGCACCTTGTCAAAAATATCTTGCCGCAGCTGCCCCAGCAGCTTTTGCACAATGCCGCCCATGCGCCAGATCTGTCCCCGAATAGCCCACACACCAACGATGTAAATCACCGTTAGGGCGACCAGCATACGCAACAGCCCCGGCAGGTTGCCCGGCAGAATCAGGTTGTCAATCGACCAGCCAATCAGCAGCGGTCCGATCGCCTGGGTGGTAGCACCAATGGCGACCAGCAGCAGTGCGATCGGCAGTTCCTGGCGATAGGGCGCAAAGTACCGCAAAAACCGCCCCACGGTAGAGAGCTTGGGTTTCGGTTCTGCTCGTGGCTCTCCAGTCATTGGCCGTTGTTCCTCAAGTCTGGTGGTCAAAGCAGTAGTTGAGGTGGATCTTAGTTCTTCGCTGACCAGTTGAACCCAGGCATGAAGCTCTACTCGTCCTTTATATCCCAGTTGAATTTAGCAAAGCATGCAGATGAGAGGGCCGCGATCGCCTTGAAAGGTCAATCCCAAGTTCGAGAGCGTTTTAGCTTGCAATTAAAAATTGATCAGATAAATGATTTATTAGGCTCGTTCAATCTTAAATCTCGTTGAAATCAGTTCAAGCAGAGAGTGAGACACCGCTCTTGGGATCAAACAAGTGGGCCTTTTCGGGGGCGATCGCCAGCCAGACCTCGTCACCAATGCCTACCCTCTCGTCAGGGGGCACCTTGGCCAGTAGGGTCAGCGCCTTGGTCTGCACCGTCAGGTAGGTTTCGCTGCCCAGGGCTTCGAGGTGGGTGATCTGGCCGCGAATATTCTTGGGCGCAGGCAGGGCTAGGCTCAGGTGCTCGGGCCGAACCCCCAGCAGCGCCTCGCGATGGTCGTAGGGCAACAGGCGATCGTCCCAACCGCTGGGCAGCGACAGGCGAAACTCGGGGTGCACCAGCAAAAACGGAGCCTGCACCTGCACCGAAATCATATTCATCGGCGGCGAGCCAATAAAACCAGCCACAAACTGATTGGCCGGGCGGTTGTACAGCTCCAGGGGCGTGGCCACCTGCTGAATCTGGCCCTGGTGCATCACCGCGATGCGGTGGCCCATGGTCATCGCCTCCACCTGGTCGTGGGTGACGTAGATGGTGGTAATGCCCAGCTGTCGTTGGAGGTTCACGATCTGGGCGCGGGTCTCCATCCGCAGTTTGGCGTCCAGGTTGGAGAGCGGTTCATCCATCAAAAATACCTGGGGGTTGCGAGCCATGGCCCGCCCCAGGGCCACCCGCTGCTTTTGCCCGCCCGAGAGCTGGCGAGGGTAGCGGCCCAGCAGGCCGTCGATTTGCAGCATTTTGGCCACAGAGCGAATGCGATCGTCGATCAACCGCTCGGCCTCAGAGACGTAGCGCAGGCTGGGGGGCAGGCGGCGGGTCACCGAAACCAGGGGCTTTTCCCACCAGTGGCTGTCGCTCAGCAGGCGCTCTAGCTCCTGGTTGGCGGGGGAATCGCTGAGGGGCAGCGGCTTTTCGCCCAGTTCTGGCAGGGTTTGGCTGAGGTCAGCACCCATGCGGCGCAGGCCAAAGGCCAGGTTGTCGTAGACGCTCAGGTGGGGGTAGAGGGCGTAGCTCTGAAACACCATGGCGGTATCGCGCTGTTTGGGGGGCAGGTCGTTGACCCTGCGATCGCCCACCCAGATGCTGCCGCCGGTGATCTCCTCCAGACCCGAGATCAGCCGCAGCAGGGTACTTTTGCCGCAGCCCGAGGGGCCCACCAGCACCATAAACTCGCCGTCGTCAATGGTCAGGTTGATGCGCTTGAGCACCGCAGCCGCGTTGGGGTCGGTGTCTGAAGCAACATCCTCCACCACCTGACGCGACTTAGGGAAGGTTTTGTAGACGTTTTCAATTGCGACTTGGGCCACGGGGGTTAGACGAGTTAACTAAAGGATTAGGAGTAGGTTCAGAGAAAAGGGTTGGTAATTGTGAGTTGGTCAAAAACCTTGAGGCCGTCCTGCATTTCCTCCGAGTAGAGGGTTGGTACGTTGGACGTTAGAGCAGCAGCAACAATTAAGCCATCCCAGAACGAGATGCTGTAACGGCTACGGGTTTCGGACGCGAGGGTCAGCAGGGCTTGATCAGCCACGATTACCTGACAGCCATTGTAAAAGCTTTGGATCAAGCTCTGGATTTGACTTTCGCTAAAATGGGCCTTTTTGATGAGATTGGTAGAGACCTCATTAATAACTTGAATGCTGACAACAACCCCTGGAGCATCAATTAATCGAGTGGTTACGATGGTCTTCTGAACCTCCTCCAAGGATGGTTGGCGCTCCTTCAGCAAAGCGTATAGCCAAATATTTGAGTCCAAGAAACAGGACTCAGAGGTTACGGTCATGCGCTTCCTCTCGGGTTAGGGGGACAAAGTCCTCAACTTCGATAGGATGGTCGATCAGTTCAGCGATCAAGCCTGTTTTGGCTGTAACCTGCTGGGTTAAAATTGTCACCTCAACATGGACAGTACCGATCAAGGCTTTCTTATATTCCTCAGGAATTTCAATTACTCCGTTTTTAATCGGTGCTTTGAAGGTGATCACTGACATATTTTGTACTCAACTGTAAGGTGGACTGAGGCTTGCGGGGATAGGCCATAAAAATAGCTACAGGTCGGTCGGGTCAAGGCCCAATTCCTGCAGTTTGGCAAAGGCTCTGTTCCGCTCCTGCTGGGCCTGATCGCGTTCCTGCTGGGCCTGATCGCGTTCTGCCAAGGCCACCTCCGGGTCTTGAAACGGTTCTCCGCTGGGGTAAAAGACCGCTAGGCCGTCGTCAAACATCTCAAACCGAATGCCCAGGGTAGGGGAGACCCAGGGGAAATTTAGCGCGGTAACGGGGGAGAAATCGTGGTCGCGATCGGTGCGCACCAGTCCCCAAAAATAGTAGGATTCGGGGTATAACAGGTGGGCTTGAGTGGGTGTTTGTACCATGGCAGAGGCCCGGCGATCGCCTGCTTGAGTAAACCTATTGTAGGAGCTTCTGTCTGAGCTTCGCTGCAGGCAGAGGATTACTCACCCGCAGCGGTCTGCTCTGGGCTGCTAGCGTCCAGCGCCCCCACTGGGATCACCTGGGTGATCGTTTCGCCTTTGTTGGGTTTGACCAGGCGATCGCTCTCCCCAGTTCTGCCCTGGCGCGGCACCGAGTCCACCGGAATCACGGCGGTGCGATCGGCGCTGGTAAACAGCGTCACTGACTCCTGCGGCACCGCCGGCAGCAGCGCTACCAGTTTGTCGCTCTTAAGGCTGAACTGAAACGACTGGGTGCCAATATCGCCGCGCTTGGCCACCCGCATGCCCTCGATTGGCAGGCGCTTAGCGTAGCCCGCCACTGACACGAGCAGCAGGCAGTCTTTGCTCGACTGCACCCGCACACAGCCCGCCAGGGTTTCGGTCTTACCCATGCGAATGCCCTGAGGCCCCTGGGCGGCACGACCCAAAATTGGCAGGTTGTCATCGTCAATGGGGAAGCGTAGCAGCCGCCCGCCGGTCGTGCCCAGCACCAGGTCATCCCCCAGTTCCGCCAGAGTCACGTAGGCCAGCTCATCGCCATCCTTAACTTTCATCGCCGTCAGCCCGCGCCCAGTGAGGTTGGTAAATTCTTGTAGCGGGGCGCGCTTGATCTTACCCTTCTTAGTTAAGAAAACTAAGTCGTGCTCCAGCAGCTCTTCACGGATTACAAACTGGGCCACGATCGCATCGGCATCGGGCGGCACCGACCCGGGCAGCAAATTGACCAGTGGGGCACCTTTTCCCTGGCGCGGGTTATTGGGGATAGCATCGACTGACACCGTAAAGGCGCGGCCATCGCGGGTGAGGGTCAGCACCTCCTGGGTGGTGAGGGCGGGTTCCACCTGCACCACGGGGTCGTCGTCAATCTCGTGGAGCTTGGGGTTGGTGTCGACCTCAAGCCGAGCCTGCCGCCGCTGGTAGGATTTTTGGGAGTACCGCCGCACGTAACCTTTTTGGGTAAATTCGACCACCGCCTCTTCTTCGACGGTTTCGGCGATGATCTCTTCGATCTGCTGCGACTCTTCGGCCCGCTCCGCCTCGGTTTGAATGCGGGTGCGGCGGGGGTCGCTGAATTTCTTCTTCAGCGCCTTAAGCTCTTTTTTCATCGCCTTGAGCAGTTCGCGGCGATCGCTCAGCAGCCGGGTCAGGTCGTCCCGACGCTGGCGCAGTTCCTCCGCCTCGGTAGCCAGGCCCCGATGCTCCATGCCAGTGAGCTTGCGCAGGGGCATGGCCAAAATGGCGTCCGACTGCCGCTCGCTGAGGTCAAACTGCTGCTGAAAGGTCTGCTTGGCGGTGGTGCCGTCGGGGGCATTGCGCAGGATGTCGATAATGGCATCGAGGTTGTTCAGCGCGGTCAGCAATCCCTCGGTGATGTGTAGCTTGGCCTCGGTTTTGTCGAGCTGGTGCTGGTAGTGGCGGGTGAGGGTAGTCTCGCGAAAGTCGAGAAACGCCTGCATGACGTCGCGCAGGGGCAGCTGGCGGGGCTGGCCGTTGTCGAGGGCCAGCATAATCACGCCAAAGTTGCTTTGCAGCGGGGTGGTGCGGTAGAGGTCTTGCAGCACCCGCTGGGCTGGGGTATCGCGCTTGATCTCAATCACCACCCGCATGCCGTCGCGATCGCTCTCGTCGCGAATATCGGCGATCCCTTCCAGCCGGCCCGCATTCACCAGCTGGGCAATTTTCTCAATCCAGCCGGCCTTGTTCACCTGGTAGGGCAGCTCGGTGACGATGATCGCATTGCGCCGCTGCCGCCCCTTGCCGGGATGGACTTCTTCAAATTGGCAAATGCCGCGCACCGGAATGCTGCCCCGACCCGTGCGGTAGGCCTCCAGCACCCCGTCGGTGCTGATGATCTCGCCCCCAGTGGGGAAGTCGGGGCCAGGAATCAGGCGAAACAGCTCGTCGTCGGACAGGGTGGGGCGATCGATCATCGCCACCAGCCCGTCCACCACCTCGCCCATGTTGTGGGGCGGAATGTTGGTCGCCATCCCCACGGCAATGCCCGAAGACCCGTTCAGCAGCAGGTTGGGCAGCTGGGTGGGCAGCACCACCGGCTCCTGCTGGGAGCTGTCGAAGTTGTCGCTAAAGTCGACTAAAGCCTCGCTGATGTCGCTCAGCAGGGCCTCGTTACTAATCGGCGACAGGCGTGTCTCGGTGTAGCGCATAGCCGCTGGGGGGTCGTTGTCAACCGAGCCAAAGTTGCCGTGGCCATCGAGCAGCGGGTAGCGGCTAGAGAAGGTCTGCACCATGCGCACCAGCGCTTCGTACACCGCCTGGTCGCCGTGGGGGTGGTACTTACCCAGCACGTCGCCGACCACGCGGGCGCACTTGCGGTAGGGGCGGTCCGGGGTTAACCCCAACTCGTGCATGGCGTAGAGAATGCGGCGGTGCACGGGTTTGAGGCCGTCGCGCACGTCGGGCAGGGCGCGGCCCACAATCACGCTCATGGCGTATTCCAGGTACGACCGCTGCACCTCGGTGTGAAGCGAGGTGGGCACAATTTGCCCGGAGGCAAGGATGTCGAGTTGGTCGGCCATGGGCGAAGTTCCTGGATGAAACGAAATCGGTGGTTCAGACCGGGCAGTAGTTGAGTTTAGCTATAGGGGCGGCCCAAAACAACGGGTTTAGATGCAGTTTAGTACCTAAAATACGAGTCAAATTGAATCGACCTGAATAGATTTGTCTAAACAATGCTGTAATTTATAGGCAAGCCTACCGTCCTAGCCTGCCCAGGGGCATTCTCTGTCTACCGAGCCTGAGCTATCGGCGACAAAGTACCTATCTTCGAGCATTCAGAGCCTTAAGGGTCACTGACGGGTCTGAAGATGAGTCTGGTTTAGCACCCATCGGTAGTCCCAAAACCTTTCATTAACCTATTGCATCCACCGCTCAATTTACGGTCTACTACCATATTTTTTCGATGACAGGGGTAAACATACGAGATGAAAACCGTCTTGCTAGTCGAAGACGACCTGGTCAATGCCCGAGTGTTTTCGAAGATTTTAACCAAGCGCGGCGGCCTGGCTGTCAAGCACACTGAAGATGTCAACGAGGTCATGGCGATCGCCCGCAGCGGTGAGGTCGATATCGTTTTGATGGATGTCTCGCTGGCCCACAGCATGTACCAGGGCAAGCCGATGGACGGCATTAAAATCACCCAGCTGCTGAAGGCCGATCCGGCTACGGCGAGTTTGCCGGTCATTTTGGTGACGGCCCACGCCATGGATGGCGATCGCGAGACGTTTTTGAGCCAGAGCGGCGCCGATGGCTATATTTCGAAGCCGGTAATCGACCATCAGGGCTTCGTGGACCAGATTAAGGCCACCATGGGGGACACCGAATAAGTACATTTGTACTTTATCTGCGCCATTTTTGCAAGCTGCGATCGCAGGGTAGTGCTCCTTTAGCCGGCATTATTCATGAGCCGATTGAACGGTTCGTCATTCCCACGGAGGCAGAAATCCAGCACTAAAGGTTCTGGATGTCGGGTGTCTTCTTTCCCAGAGAACGGTTTAGCGATCGCTGGGATACTCGCCCTGCTGCTGAATCAGCTTGGCCACCAGCCCCGTCCAGCCGGTCTGGTGACTGGCCCCCAGACCGGCCCCGTTGTCGCCGTGGAAGTATTCGTAAAACAGCACGTAGTCGCGCCAGTGGGGGTCGTGCTGTAAGGGAACCGTGCCGCCGTTGACGGGGCGATCGCCTGCCGCGTCGCGCTCAAAAATGGCCATCAGCCGCTGGGATAGCACGCTCGCCACCTGCCACAGGTTCATCCACTGGCCCGAGCCGGTGGGGCACTCGACCTGGTAGTCATCGCCCAGATAGTGGTGAAACTTCTGTAGCGACTCGATGATCAAGTAGTTGAGCGGAAACCAGATCGGCCCCCGCCAGTTGGAGTTGCCGCCAAATAGCCCACTGCTCGACTCGGCGGGTTCGTAGGCGACGCGGTACTCCTGGCCATCGGCGTGGAAGCTGTAGGGATGCTCGGCGTGGTACTTCGACAGGGCGCGAATGCCGTAGGGGCTTAAGAACTCCGATTCATCCAGCAGTTTTTCGAGCAGGCGGCGCAGGCGATCGCGCGGTTCGACATGGCCCAGGGTGGCGTAGCACAGGGCCAGCATGCGCCGCGCCTCCTGCCCCTCGGTTTCCATACAGGCGACGTTGCGCTTCAGGTTGGGGCGGTTTTGAATGAACCACTCCACGCGCCGGGTAAAGTCGGGCAGTTTGGCCAGGGTCTCGGGGTCCAGGGTCATCACCGCGCAGAGGGGGATCAGACCCACCATCGAGCGAATTTTGAGCTGAATGCGATCGCCCTGGGGCAGGTACAGCACGTCGTAGAAAAAGCCGTCTTCTTCGCTCCACAGGCGAGTTTTGTCGTCGCCGATGTGGTTCATGGCGTCGGCAATGTAGATGAAGTGCTCGAAGAATTTGGTGGCCATGTCTTCGTAGACCGGGTTGTCGAGGGCCAGCTCCAGCGCCATTTCCAGCAGGTTGAGGCAGTACATGGCCATCCAGCTGGTGCCGTCCGACTGCTCCAGGGTGCCGCCCGTGGGCAGGGGGGCGCTGCGGTCAAACACGCCAATGTTGTCGAGGCCCAAAAAGCCGCCCTCAAACACATTTTTGCCCTCGGCGTCTTTGCGGTTGACCCACCAGGTAAAGTTGAGCAGCAGCTTTTGAAAGACGCGCTCCAAAAAGGGGCGATCGCCTTTGCCGGTCATTTTTTGGTCGATTTTGTACACCCGCCAGGTGGCCCAGGCGTGTACGGGCGGGTTGACGTCGCCAAAGGCCCACTCGTAGGCGGGCAGCTGCCCGTTGGGGTGCATATACCACTCCCGCGTCAGCAGGTCGAGCTGGTGCTTGGCAAACTCGGGATCGACCAGGGCCAGCGGAATGCAGTGAAAAGCCAGATCCCAGGCGGCAAACCAGGGGTACTCCCAGGTGTCGGGCATGGAGATGATGTCGCCGCTGTCGATGTGCCGCCAGTGGGTGTTGCGGGTGCGATCGTCGGGGGGGTCTGGCATGGTGGGGTCACCCTGCAGCCAGCGATCGACCTCGTAGCGGTAGACCTGCTTGCTCCAGAGTAAGCCTGCGATCGCCTGCCGCTGAATCTGCCGCCGGTCGTCGCTGAGCTCGAAGGGGGTGAGGGCGGCGTAGTAATCATCGGCCTCCTGCCGCCGGGCCTGGAAAATCTGGTCGAATTCCGCGCCGAGGGGCTGCTCTACATCGGGCCGATGGGTGAGCCGCAGGCGCACCGTTCGCCGTTCCCCCGGTTCCATGTGGAGCCGGTAGTGAGGGGCAACCTTGGTGCCCACCTGGTCGGGGTTGACGGCCTCCTTCTGGCCGTGAATCACCGCGTTGTGAATGCCGTCTTTGACGTAGGGGGAGGCATTCTCGGCTCCAAACAGCGCCTGATGATTGGTTTCGTTTTCGGTGAAGTACAGCTCAGCCGGTTCACAGTACAGCCAGTAGTGGCCCAGGCTGGGGTGGGCGGCCTCAATCACAACCTCTTCGGTCGAGGCAAGCGGTTGTTTGCCCCTGCACAACCTCGGCTTCTCGCAGTCCTCCCGCCAGGACCAGGTATTGCGGAACCACAGGGTCGGCAGGAGGTGAACCGTGGCGGCCTCCGGGCCGCGATTGACGACCTCAATGGCGATCGCGATGTCTTTGGGGTCGGCCTTGGCGTATTCCACAAACACGTCAAAGTAGCGGTTGTCGTCAAACACGCCGGTATGCAGTAGCTCGTACTCGGGCTGGTCGTAGCCCCGCTGCTCGTTTTCGGCCACCAGGTCGGCGTAGGGGTAGTCGGCCTGGGGATACTTATAGAGAAACTTGAGATAGCTGTGGGTGGGGGTACTGTCGAGATAGAAGTAGCACTCTTTGACGTCTTCACCGTGGTTACCCTGGTTGCCGGTGAGGCCAAACAGGCGCTCTTTAAGCACCGGATCGCGACCGTTCCACAGGGCCAGGCCAAAGCAGAGCAGCTGTTCGTCGTCGCAGATGCCGCCGAGGCCGTCTTCGCCCCAGCGGTAGGCCCGAGCGTGAGATTGTTGATGCGAAAAATAATCCCACGCTGAGCCCGTAGCGCTGTAGTCTTCGCGCACGGTGCCCCACTGGCGATCGCTCAGGTAGGGGCCCCACTTTTTCCACGGCGTTTGGGGATCGGAGGCGGCTTGCAGGCGATCGTGTTCTAGGGTCATGGGGTTGGGGAAAATGGGGCGTTACACACTATGGGCACTATGAACAACGGTGCTGAGAAGGGCTGCAAACTGACCGCTCACCTTAGGGTATGGCCCACGGGCAGAGAAAGCAGCGTCCAGCCCTGGCTTCAGCTATCCGCTAGGGTTTCAATCAGTAGATCGACCTGCTGCTGCTTTTCGTGCAGGTAGGTTTCACACTGCTGGAGTGCCTGTACCGCCTGCTCAAACTGGCTCAGCACCGTTGCCAGGGGCAGACGGCCCGCTTCTAGGTCAGCGATGATGCCCTCGACGG
>JBARVK010000283.1:0-4810 GCA_049646225.1 Nodosilinea sp. | reverse complement strand
TCCAGCCATCTTTGAGGTAGTCAGGCATTTGCACCAGCAGCCCCACCGCCATCGCTACCGTCACCACCATACCGGGGGTAGTAATGATGTTGTAAAGGCGCTTTTCCATCACGGTGTACTGCTTTTTGAGAATGCCCTGGGCCGGTTCTGGTTCGGCCTCGGCCTCAACGTGGTAGATAAACAGGCGCACCAGGTAAAACAACCCGGCAAACCACACCACAACACCAATAATGTGAAATGCTTTAAACCAGTAGTAGGCCATAGTCTTCTCTGTAGCCCGCCAGAGCCACGCTCTAGCAGGATGTTGCAAACCGTTAAGTACGCCTTCCATTGTTATGCAAGGGTTTGCCCTTGAGAAGCGAAGCGCGACGGTTCTTAACGATTTCGGATTTTGGATGGGCGATTTTAGACTGGTAGCCCGTTCCCTGAGTGGTGGGTTACGGCCCTAGCCGAGGGGATCGGTTGGACCCAACGTCGATTTGAGGCCTAAACCCACCCTACCTGCCGAAGCCACTCCAAAGCCGCTCCCCCACCCATTCCTACTCCTACTCTCCTGCCTATTCACCCTCCCACCCATCTACTCCCACACTCCCCCTAAAGCCGCCTCAGCACCTGAGGCAGCAGCTCACCCGGCAGCTTCGAGAGCACTGCTTGTTGACCAGGAATGCCGAAAATTTCAAAGGTCAGATGGGCGTTGTAGACCAGCGCGGTGATCAGGACAGCCATCTGGTCAGGGCTGTCGCGCCAGCCTTCGTAGGCCAGCAAATAGTAGCGCAGGGCTGAGTCTAGGTGGTGCTGGCGGGTTTCGGTTTGGTCGGCGGGCAGGGCCTGGGCCAGCTGGTCGTGGACAACTCCAGCGCTGTGGCAGGTGGCCCATAGGTCAAACCCCAGGGCTGGGGCGGGCGATCCTTGCAGCGCCGTTTCGGTGGCCGTCAGGGCCAGTTCGTAGGCGGCAATGGCCTGTTGCAGGACCGTCAGGCGGAGGTTCTTGGCGGGGATTTGGCTGCCGTTCGCTGGGTCAGGGAGGTGCCCCTGGTCTCCCGAGGTCGGTTTTGGGCTCTTCTCCACCTGCTGGGCGAGGTCCCAGTAGGCGGTGCCCAGGTTGTTGGCGGTGGCGGCACAGCCAGCAGGAGAGGCCTCGACGGTGCGGTACTGAAGGGCACTCTGGTAGGCGGCGATCGCCCGTTCGAGCAAAACCACGGGCTGCTGGTGCTGGGCCAGGCTCCAGTAGGCAATGCCCAGGTTGTTCTGAATCATGGCGAATTCGAGCGGGGCCTCGACGGCGGTGCGGTGGGCCAGGGCCTCGCTGTAGGCGGCGATCGCCAGGGACAGATGGCGCGCGGGGTCGTCGTGCTGGGCCAGTCGCCAGTAAATGGCCCCCAGGCTGTTTTGCAGGTTGGCGTAGTCAATGGGCGATCGCGCCGCCGGGCTGTGCTCCAGGGCTGTTTGATAGGCCATTACCGACTTTTGCAGGCAGGGTACCGGGTCGGCCAGGTTGGCCAGCAGCCCGTAGACCGTGCCCAGGTTGCCAGCAATCCGCCCCAGCGTATCGGCGGGGATAGCGCCCTGACCACCCTGGAGCGCTTGCTCGTAGGTCTGGGCGCTGCGCCGCAGCCAGGGGGCGGGGTCGATCATGCCTGGCTGCTGACCCTGGAGCCAGTAGAGGCTGGCTAGGTCGTTGAGGGCATCGCACCAGTCGGTGCTGCCCTCGGGTAGGCCTGTGATCGCGCGATCGTACACCGCTATGGCAAAATCCAGGGTGCTGGCGGCTGGAGCCTCCAGCCCCAGGCGATCGCGCCCCATCTGGCCCAGGGCCAGGTAGGCTTGCGCTAGGGTCAATGGCCCAGCCTGCTGGTCAACTAGTCCCTGAATGTAGCGCCACAGATTGACCAACTCGGCATCCTGGGCTAGGTCAGGGGGCAGGTGCAGCGCATCCGCAGGTCGTCGAGGGGTGGGGGCAACCAGAGCGGGGGCATGCTCGGTGCCAAGCTGGCTGGCTGGGGCCGAGACGGCATCAGTCGCATCAGTTGCATCAGTCGTATCCATAGCCAACGGGGCTGGCTCTGCCCGCTGTAGCGCCGCCACAGCTTCAGCGGCGGTGGCACTCCCAGGCGGCATAATTACGCTGAAAAAGGCTTCCTGCTCTGTTCCGCCGTGCCGTAGTACGGTATAGCCCTGGGGCTGATTGCCCTGAGAGGCGTCTAGCGCTTTGGCGGCAGCTGCATCCAGCAGCGTTGGTAAATCAAGGCCGGGCGCGGCTGGTTTTTGGGGCCGATCAGGGGCGGCAACCACGGGCTTCCCAGGGACGGGGGGAACTGACTGCTCGAAGGTGGAGAGGTCGTCTTGCAGAACCTGCCACAGGCCTGGGGCATCGGTATCAGGGCTGGCTGTAGCTGCATCGGGCTGGGCCGTTGGAACGGCTGCCGATTGGGAATCTGCTGATTGGGGGCTAGGTTCGCCCACAAACTCAAACAGGCCGCTGCGCGATCGCCAAAAGCCCGGCACCGACTGACGAATTTTGCCCAGCCAGGGGCGCGGCACCCACACCAGCAGCCGACAGTCGAGCTGGGTGAGCAGAGCATCAACGCGAATCAGCGAGGCCAAAAAACGATTTTGCACCGTAGGCGACTGGCGCGTCAGCTGGTCGACGCCCACAATTTGAAACACCGGCGTCGTGGGCAAACTGCTCTGAAGCCGCCGCTGCTGCTTCAGCCACAGCAGCACTTCCCGCACCAGGTCGGGGCGATCGCCGCCAAGGCGCAGCGTCACCAGGGTAAACTGCCGCGATCGCACCTCTGGGGCCAGGGGTACCGTCTCGGGCAGGGGGCTAAAGTTGGTCTCCAGGCGTTGGGCCAGCTGCTCTTGCAGAGCCACGTTGTCGCACACCGCGATTAGCAACTGCCGTCGCAGGTTGAGCTGTAGAGCCAGCCGCAGCTCCTGGTAGGCTTCCTGGTTGTGGCCCAGATAGGTTTGAGAATTCAAAGACACAGCAGCGGTCACAGGGGTAAGATGCAGGCGGCATGGTAAAACTAGTTACTATGAACTATCGCGCAATGGCCAAAGGTTAACCTCAGCGCCATTGCTCCGCCCCCTACCATTACACTTCACCCCACGCCAATCGTTTCAGGATAACCCAATCTTTCGGCCCCAATGAGCGCGTCCCAGACCACGTCTCTAGCTCCATCTTCCCTTGAGCTAGCGCTTTTGCAGCAGCTCAACACCGCTGGCGGCACCTGCGACGCTCTCACCGCGCTGCCTGTCGAGAAAAAAAGCTCGCTGCGCCAGCGCGAGCGGGCCTGCCAAACCCTGCGCGATCGCGGCTGGCTGAACTACGACTACGACATCGCTCAGTTTGGCCTCACGCTCACGGGTAAAACCTTGCTCAAGCTCGACCTTTCGGTGTGGCCCGTCACCCCCGACGAACGGCTGATTCTTAGATCGTGCCTGGGCGGCAGAATTCACCCCGACCAGATTCACCGCCGGGTGCCCGTGTACGATCGCCAGCAGCTGCTGGAGGGCCTGGCCGAGCAGGGGCTGATTGTGGTGTACAAACGCGCGATCGCCAACCTGCAACTCACCGTTCTGGGAAAAACAGTGGATGTCCAATGCTGACGCGCTAAAATCGGCTCCAGCGGCAGGGGTAATGCCATAACTCAACGCCCACTGGTCGAGCAACCATTGCTGCCCTAAAAATAACCGCCCCCAACTCATTCGAGTCAGGCGGCTCTGGGTCAAACGAGACGAACACCCGATCACTTGATCGGCTTCTTTCCTCCCCACCTACTGCCCATCCGCCCGCATACGACCTACCCGCCCACTCCCCTACCCCACCCCGCCTTCTACGGTTCGGTATCCCCTCCTTCAGAGAAAGAGGCTTTGCAAGCACTATAGATATAGCTGTCAAGCCGGAGTAAAGAAAGAAAACATGGGTAAAGTAGTTGGAATTGACTTAGGAACTACCAACTCTGTGGTTGCCGTCATGGAAGGGGGCAAACCAACCGTTATTGCTAACGCTGAAGGCTTTCGCACCACCCCCTCGGTCGTGGCCTACGCCAAGAACGGCGATCGCCTGGTGGGTCAGATTGCCAAGCGCCAGGCGGTGATGAACACCGAGAACACCTTTTATTCGGTCAAGCGCTTTATTGGCCGCCGCTACGACGAGGTTAAAACCGAGTCCACTGAAGTCGCCTACAAAGTGGTGAACGTAGGCAACAACGTTAAAATTGAATGTCCCCAGGCGGGTCAGCAGTTTTCGCCCGAAGAAATTTCGGCTCAAATTCTGCGCAAGCTGGCCGACGACGCTGGTAAGTACCTGGGCGAAAAAGTAACCCAGGCCGTGATCACCGTGCCGGCCTACTTCAACGACTCGCAGCGCCAGGCCACCAAAGACGCCGGTAAAATTGCTGGTCTAGAGGTACTGCGGATTATCAACGAGCCCACCGCTGCCTCGCTGGCCTATGGGCTAGACCGCAAGAGCAACGAAACCATCCTGGTATTTGACCTTGGTGGTGGTACCTTCGACGTCTCCATTTTGGAAGTCGGCGATGGCGTGTTTGAAGTGCTGGCCACCTCGGGCGACACCCACTTGGGTGGCGACGACTTTGACAAAAAGATCGTTGACTACCTGGCCGCTGAGTTCCAGAAAATGGAAGGCATTGACCTGCGTAAAGATAAGCAGGCCCTACAGCGTCTGACCGAAGCCGCTGAGAAAGCCAAAATCGAGCTCTCCAGCGTCACCCAGGCCGAAATCAACCTGCCCTTTATCACCGCTACCCAGGACGTCCCTAAGCACCTCGAAATGACCCTAACC
>JBARVK010000282.1:0-3606 GCA_049646225.1 Nodosilinea sp. | reverse complement strand
GCGGATCGAGGGCGTTATACATCAGGGAGCTGGTGCCCACCAAAATGCCCAGGGCAATGCCAACCACAGCGGCCAGCGTAAAGCCCAAAGCGACCCGCTGCAAGCTCGTAAAGACCTGCCAGAACAGCCCCTTATCGGTGCCGCCGTAATTAAAGAAGGGATTGACAATCAACTCCCAAGTATCAGATACGGTGCGAACTGGGGTGGGTAGGTTGGCGTTTGGCCCCATGGTCAACACCTGCCAAACGGCTAAAAAAATCAGGATGGCGACCAGGGGCGGAACCAGCCCTTTGAGTACATTCACAGCCTGATTGATGACGCTTTGCAGAGTGAAGCGCGATCGCGTCGGACGAATATTGAGAGGAGCTGTCATCGGGGTTGCATCTCCAGGGTTGCAAGAGGACTGAGGAAGTTAGGCCAGGAGGGGTAGTCTCGCCCCTCCTAGCAAAAAGGAAGGACGAGGCAGAGTACCTTAAACGCGCTTGATAGCGAGACTGTCGAGATAGGCTTTAGGATTTTCAGGGTCGAAGGTCACGCCATCAAAGAAAGTTTCAACACCGCGAGACGTGCTTTCAGGAATCATGTCCTCCTGCCCCAGGGCGGTGGCCGCCTCACGCCACAGATCTTCGCGGTTGACGCTATCGACCCAGGCCTGAATGTCGGTATCGGGAGGCAGCTTGCCCCAGCGAATGTTCTCGGTCAAGAACCAGAGATCGTGGCTCTTGAAGGGGTATGAGGCATTGTCGTTCCAGTACTTCTGCATCAGGTCAGGCAGCTCTTCGACCTGGCCCATGCCAAAGTCGTACTTGCCCTGGGAGCGATCGATAATGTCTTCGAACGGCACATTGAACCAGGCCCGTTCTGCCAAGATCTGGCACATTTCTTCTTTATTTTCGGGCTGGCTGCACCACATCTGGCCTTCCATCGTGCCCATCAGCAATGCCTTAGCCGCTTTCGGATTGGCGTCAACCCAGTCAGCGCGCATGCCGAAGGCTTTTTCGGGGTGGTCTTTCCAGAGCTGACCGGTAGTCAGCGCGTTGTAGCCCAGGTCTTGGTTCACCATTTGCAAGGGCCAGGGTTCGCCTACACAGAAGGCATCCATATTGCCCACTTTAATGTTGGCTACCATCTGGGGCGGGGGTACCACAATGGTCGAAACATCCTGGTCGGGGTCAATGCCACCTGCGGCCATCCAGTAGCGAATCCACAGGTCGTGGGTACCCCCGGGGAAGGTCATAGCTGCCTTCAGCTCTTTGCCTGCTGCTTTGCGCTGGGCAAAGGCTTCTTTAAGGGGCGTGCTATCAACCCCTACCTTCAAGTCGGTGTAGTCGTTAGACAGACAAATGCCCTGACCGTTAACGTTGAGACGGGCCAGGATATACATCGGCACTTTTTTGCCGTCGGTGACGATACCCTCAGAAATCAGGTAGGGCATGGGGGTCAGAATGTGGGCCCCATCAATGCCGCCGCCGCCGGAACCGAGCACCAGGTTGTCGCGGGTAGTACCCCAGGAAGCCTGCTTCTCGACCGACACATCGGTCATGCCGTACTTATCGTAAAAGCCCTTAACTTTAGCGATAATCAGCGGCGCTGAGTCAGTCAGAGCAATGAACCCTAGTTTGGCCGTAGGGGTTTCTGGAGCATCTGCCGGGTCTAGGGCGACCTCTGCAGCAGACTCCGATGAAGCCTGATTGGAGCCGCCCTGGCTACAGGCATGGAGTAGTACAGCACTGGCGGCGGCGGTACCAGCAGTCGCTAAAAATTTACGGCGATTCAGTCGGGACATAGTACACTTACTCCCTTGTTGTACAAGGCGAAAAAGGAAAGCGTTAAATCGAGATATTGACCGATAAAAGTTACATTTCCAGCACTGACAATTCGGCAACCATGCACGCTTTGCCCCACCGATGACAAAATTGATGCTTAAAGAATCAGGCTTGATTCCATCAACCTTGGCAAAGCTGGCCGGACAAAGGACGTACAAATAACCAGATATGCAGCTCTAAGAAGTGATTTGGCCCGTAGAGCAATACAGCTCTCCAAAAAGGCTAGGTCAAAACATAAACGTTCTAGATGAGTTAAACCCTACTGACGCAACGGTATTTAGATTTGAAAACTTCGCAATCCGAGGGGTCTTCTCCAACTCAAATACGCTTGTGCAAAATCAGCATTTCTGCAGATTTGTACATTTGTATTTGATGTTAAGTTATTCAAAATCTGTAGCGTTTTTTGTATTTTTAGGCACTATTTCCCTAAGACCCATTCTCTTATCGCATGTTCAACATGTAAGTTCTGCATACTAACTGACCCAACATAGGCTAAACCTGCGTTTCAGGCCCTTGCCTTCTTGTGTTCTGCCTTGGTGCTCGACACCGTGCTAGGCGAGGGCTGCGCTAGGGTAACCCTGGCTATGCTCTTTTTTTAGGTTGATGGCGATTCAGCGTTGAGACCGACTAAGCAACGCTCCCAGCTGCTGACTCTGCCGCCAGGGAAGTCAACAGCCCGAGAGAGTTCGGGCGGCGGCACTACCCAAGCAGTGCCGCCGCCATCTAGATCCCAAAAGACAGCGACTCGACCTACAAAAATTTATTGGCCATCCCAATCAGTCCGGCCATTTGGCCCAGGTCAACCTCGCCGGAGAGCACCTTTTGCAGCAGCCCGCCGCCTTTGGCGTTCGACCCCTTGACCAAAAACTGAGCGATCAGCGGGGTGACGCTTTTGACCATTGCCGGGTCGGCCCCAACCCGCTGGGCGATCGCGCTAACCTGATCCGACGCCAGCAGTTGCTCAACCGCCCCGGTGGCGGCTACCGTTTGCAATATCCCCATCAGCGCCCCAGGATTACCCTGGCCCTTGGCCTGAAGCAAGGCCTGCAGGTTATTGGCGATACCGCCAATTTTGGTGTTGTCTACGGGAGTGTTGTTGAGACTGCCCAAAATCGATCCCATCAAGCCGCCACTAGCTTCGGTATCCTGACTGGCGATCGCCTGGTTGACCATGCCCATTAAATCCATCACATTACCCTCGATAAACGGTTCTCGAATAGGCTAAGCCCTTTCCCCGGCGGCGGCAAGGCGATCGTGCGGTAGCTAGTAGTCGAACACATAAAGCCACTATCGCCTTGGGCCAAGGAGCAGGGGAGCTAAGGAGCCGAGTGATCGGCAATGGTCGGCAAATGTCACCCATACAGTGACAGGACTAGTTACCCAGGGTCTGCCCCCTTGCTCCGCCGTCCCGTTGCTCCTAACCCCCCATCGAGCAGGCTGAGCTGGAGAATGGTAGGGTCTGTCGGCCTGGGTTTGGGCTTTCGCCGTCGAGACTGGGGGGGCGAAGTAGCGATGTGGGAGACCAACCAGGTGCGCAGGGCGGTGGCCTCCTCAGGGCCTAGGGCGGCCAGCGGCAGGGCCGCCGGAAATAGCTCATCGATGGGTTCTGTGGCCCAGGCTACCTCGCCGCCGTGGAGCTCAGTGCCAAAGGGGGTCAGGTCGGGGGGCAGGGCCGCCAAAAACGGCACCAGGCTGTCGGCGTTTCGAAACCTGCCGCGCTGGGCTTCGAGCTGCTTAACCCGGTGCTGACGGGCAACCTTGTAATTGAGAATGGGGGCTG
>JBARVK010000281.1:0-11859 GCA_049646225.1 Nodosilinea sp. | reverse complement strand
GGGCGGTGTAGAGCCCCTGCTGTCGGCGACTTCCGCCAGCTAAAAAATTCTCATTTAGAAACAAAAGCCCCAGATTTCTTAGCGAAATCTGGGGCTTAGTATTGGCGATAAACGCCAAGGACTAGCTGTGGGCAGTGGCTTCAGCGGGGTGCTTGGCTTGGCTGCTGTTGCCGTTTAGGTGGCCATTCTGGTTGGCTTTGCGAGGCTGAATCAACCCGTAGCCACCGTGGTTGCGCTCATAAATCACGTTCATTTCCTGAGTTTCTGCATTCAGGAACATATAGAAATCGTGGTCAATCAGGGCCAGCTGTTCCAGGGCTTCTGCCACAGTCATGGGAGCCATGGCGAAGTACTTCGTTCGAATGACCTCGTCGGGCAGCTGAGGCTCGCTAGTGCTGAGCACGTGGGCAACATCGGTAGTCGGGGCTTCGTTGAGATAGGCCTCGGTCGTTTTGCCCAAATTGCCCTGCATGCGGTTGTTGCGCTTTTCTTTGAACTTGCGCAGCTGGCGGCTAATTTTGTCGGCCACTAGATCGATACTGGCGTAGAGGTTCTCGCTGCTTTCCTGGGCTCGAACGACAGCCCCGTCTACAAAAAGCGTAACTTCAGCGGACTGACTGGCCCCAATTCTGGGGTTTTTGGCTACGGATAAATGAACGTCAACCTCATTGGTCAGGTGTTTGAAGTGGCTCACCGCCTTGAGGATTTTTTGCTCTACATGCTCCCGAATCGCGTCTGTGATCTCAATATTTCTGCCATGGATAACCAGCTTCATAAAGCGGACTCCTTGATACGTCGGCTCATGGTTTCACCCTAACACCTTGTATTCTGCACAACAGCGTCCGTTAGAATCCTTTGCATGGGTTGATAATTCTTGATTACCCAACGCTAAAAAGTAGACTATTTGCGCTAATTTACGGTTGACAAGAATGGGGCAAAACAGTTGGGGATCAAGGCTTTACTGTGATATCTACAGTTTGGGTTTAGTGCCCTTTGCCGAGGCCTGGGCGCTGCAAAAAAATCTGGTGGAGGGTCATCGTAACGAGCCCCAGCCCGATCGCCTGCTGCTGGTCGAGCACCCGGGGGTGTATACCCTAGGTCAAGGATCGACTTTAGAACACCTCAAGGTGCCAGCCGAGGCACTACCCTACCCACTATTCCGCATTGAGCGAGGGGGCGAAGTTACTCACCACTGCCCGGGCCAGCTGGTGGGCTATCCCATTCTGAACCTGAAGCAGCATCAGCCCGACCTGCACTGGTACCTGCGCCAGCTCGAAGAGGTGCTGATTCAAACCCTGGCCGCCTTTGGCGTGACCGCTGGGCGACAGGCGGGGCTCACGGGGGTATGGGTAGGCAACTGCAAGCTGGCGGCGATCGGTATCAAAGTCAGCCGCTGGGTGACCATGCACGGCTTTGCGCTGAATGTTTGCCCCGATTTGCGTGGGTTCGATGCGATCGCCCCCTGCGGCATTACCGACAAGCCCGTGGGCAGCCTGGCCCAGTTTTGCCCAGGAATTACGGTGGAGGCGGTGCATCCAGTCGTTATCGCTAGCTTTGCTGAGGTATTTGGCATTCAGCCCGTCATACAGAATGCCTTCCCACCGGGCCTTTGAGGTTTTTGACGGCGCAAATGCTGCACCGTCCCCAACGCTTGAGTTCCCCCATGGGACAGTGGCACTGGCATTGGGGGCAAAGGGGCTGCTGAGCGGCAAGCTGCTGGGTCAGGCCTGCCCAATGCTCAAAGCTTTCTTCGGGAGTTTGAGGCCGCTGGGACGATCGCGGAATAGCTCGAGGTTCGTAGCTGGGGTGCTGCCGCAACCACTCGGGCAATTCTGGGGGAGATGACGCTGGGATAGCCGTGATTTTACCGGCCTTAGTTTGTCGGTACCAATCGCCGCTAGAGAAGCGAATGTCGCTGAGATTGAGGTGAAGGCGATCGTTGAGCTTGGCTAGAATGCGCAAGCGCTCTAGCGTCAGCGTTTGCGCCCACATCGGATTGACCACCGCCACGTGCAGCACATCCTGGTCGAGGCGCACCGGCGCGGCCTGACGGGCAACCCCTTCCCCTACTACAGCCGTCCATTGGTTGAGGATCTGGCGAAACTGCCCCCGACTGCGCCAGCGAGGCTGCTGCTCTAGCTGGTGAATAACGGTATGAATAGAGTCTAGGGGCATGGGTGAACAGCAATTTTAAGGAAGTCAGTTTACTCTGAGTTTACGGCTCTTTTGCTTTAGGCCAGCTACTCACCGCCACGCAACCATCATTGGCAGGACCCATGGCTTCCATTCTTGACCCACCCATTTTGCTCAAAGTCGCCAAAATGAAGGAGCGCGTGTGTTGGCAGCACCCGGCCCTGCGGAAACGCCGTATTGACCAAACCCGTCTGATTTTAAACGACAACCACAGCGAAGATAGAGAATTCTCGTTCTTAGTCATCGGCGATAGCGGCTCTGGGCCGCACCCCGACCACCACCCCCAGCGACGCATTGCTGAGCAGATGCTGCCCCATCTGCAAGACTGCCGATTTTTGCTGCATACGGGCGACGTGGTGTATCAGGTTGGCTCTAGCGAACAGTACCCAGAAAATTTTATCCAGCCCTATCGGGAATGGCTGGTAGGGGGCGATCGCCCCACTCAGGTTGCCTTTGACGAGATGCTGTTTCGGTTTCCGTTTTTGGCTGTGCCCGGCAACCACGACTACTACAATTTGCCCAGGCTCTACAGCATTTTAGTGCAGCTCAGTCGGCCCGTACGCAAGCTGCTGCGGCTCAACCTCAACCCCAATGTGGGCTGGCGCGGCTCTGGGGTGGGCGATGCCTACGCCCGTGCTTTTTTAGACTACCTAAAGGGGCGATCAGACGATGAGCTGGCGGCCCACCTTGATCGCCACTACGGCCCCTGGAATGACAAGACCTGGGGGCTGCGCTACCAGCCGGGTCAGTTTACCCGCCTGCCCAACCGCTACTACACCTTTCGCTACGGCGGCATCGATTTTTTTGCCCTCGACTCCAGCACCTTTAACGACCCGGCCCTGTCGCCCCAGCGGGCCAGCAGCCACTACCACCAGCAGATTGTGGCTCAGCGGCAGGCAATTCTGCGCGAGCAGGAGCAGGTGCGAGACGAAGCATTTCACCTGCCGCCCGATGCCCCCCATACCCAGGAGCGCCTGGATGACCTCCAGGCCAAGGTCGAGCAGCTAGAAGAAATGCTGCTAGATATTGAGAAACAGGCCAACCCAGGGCCAACTACGCTGGTTGATACCGAGCAGCTGCTGTGGCTGCGGGACGGGCTGATTGCCTCCTGGCAGGATCCGTCGGTGCGGGGGCGAGTGCTCTTTTTTCACCACCCGCCCTACGTGACGGAGGCCACCAAGTGGGCCCAGGCGCAGACCATAGCCATTCGTCAAAACCTGCGCTGGGTGCTAGATCAGGTGGCGGCGGCAGTGCCCGCAATCAGCACCGATCGCCCCCCGGTCAACCTGGTGCTCAACGGCCACGCCCACTGCTTTGAATACCTTAAAACTGAGGCCACCGGCTATGCCGACAGCCACATGAACTGCGTGGTCTGCGGCGGTAGCGGCCTGAGTCTTAGGCGGCAGCGACCCGAAGGCACCATGCTCTACGAACCCCTGGGCACCGACCCCGATGGCCAGGTGGCGTTTAAGCTGGTAGCCAAGTCGCAGCTGTACATGGGCCTAACGGGCCACAAAATTGAGCGACGGCGGCCCTATTCCTTTGTGCGCATCGATGTCACGGGCGATGACTCGCCGCAGTTTGTGCTGACCCCTTACATTTCGGAGCGCTTTCATCAGGGTTGGAAGGATTATGCGATGGATCCGTTGGTGTTGAGTTAGGGGGGTGGATGGGTGGATGGGTTAGGAGGCAGGTAGGTGCGTGAATAGGAGAGAGTTATGGAGCGGGTAGAGGAGATTTTGCGGTTTTGGTTTGGAGAGCAGGAAGATCCGGAGGGGGAATATGGTCAGCTGCGCCAGGTGTGGTTTAAAAAGGACGCAGCCTTTGATGATGTGATTCGGCGGCGGTTTTTAGAGGATGTGGAACGGGCGATGGCGGGTGAGCTGGACGCTTGGCGATCGCAGCCCCGATCCTGTCTGGCCCTGGTGCTGCTGCTCGATCAGTTTCCGCGCAACTTGTTTCGGGGCGATGCCCGCAGCTTTGAGGGCGATCGCGACGCCCTGACCACCGCCTACTACGCCCTCGATCGCGGCTACGACCAGCAGGTGCTGCCGGTGGAGCGCATGTTTTTTTACCTGCCTCTAGAGCACAGCGAGAACCTGGCCGATCAGGAACGCAGTGTGGAACTGGTGCGATCGCTCCACGCCGCCGATCCCAAAAAGTTCGAATCTACCCTCGACTACGCCCTGCGCCACCGGGATGTGATTCAGCGCTTTGGCCGCTTTCCCCACCGCAACGAGGTGCTGGGCCGGGAAACGACACCGGAAGAGGCCGCGTTTTTGCAACAGCCGGGGTCGAGGTTTTGAGCGATTTTGGATTTTGGAGAGTTGATCTGTGTAGCGCTAAAACTTGGACCCTGGCCGCGACTCAATTCAAAATCCAAAATCCAAAATCCAAAATCCAAAATTCCCCTAGCTGCCCAACCGATACCCCTTACCGTAGACCGTATGAATAATCGGTGCCGTGCCTTTAGGTTCGATCTTGCGGCGCAGCAGGCGCATTTGGGCAGCGACCACGTTGCTGCTGGGGGCTTCTTGATCGCCCCAGACGCCCTGGTAAATTTGCTCCTGGGTGAGCACCCGGTTAGCGTGGCGCAGCAGATAGGCCAGCAGGCGGGTTTCTTTTTCGGAGAGTTCGGCAGGTTGCCCTTGGCGATAGGCGAGCTGGTTGGCTTCGTCGAGCACCAGGTCT
This sequence comes from Nodosilinea sp., assembly GCA_049646225.1. Taxonomy (GTDB): domain Bacteria; phylum Cyanobacteriota; class Cyanobacteriia; order Phormidesmidales; family Phormidesmidaceae; genus Nodosilinea. Next base: position 6,975 of record JBARVK010000281.1, on the reverse strand, counting down.
TCGTAGGCGAGGCGGGGCGAGGGCAAGGCTTCTAAATTGGGCGATCGCCGCAGCAGCGCCCGCACCCGCGCCAGCAGTTCGCGCAGCTCGAAGGGTTTGACCAGGTAGTCGTCGGCCCCGGCATCGAGGCCATCGACGCGATCGTTGAGGGTATCTTTGGCGGTGAGGAAAAGCACCGGGGTGCTGTCCTGGCGCGATCGCACCCGGCGGCAGATGTCTAGCCCGCTCAGCCCCGGCAGCATCCAGTCTAAAATCAGCAGGTCATAGCCCCCCTGACTGGCCAGCGCGCAGCCCGCTTCGCCGTCAGTAGCAACATCCACCTGATACCCCTCTCGACTGAGCAAGCGGCTCAGGGGGTCGGCGAGTTCTACTTCGTCATCAACTAGCAGAATTCTCATTGTGGACTGTAGGGAATGGCGTTACTGGACCGATGGCTCTGCGACAGATGCGACCGAGCGGTGAGAGCGGTAGTGATCGGTTTCTCGCAGCCGCCGACTCAGGAACCCGCAAATTTCTAAAATAATGTGAGACCGCTGGGCAATCAGGCTCAAGAATCGCTGTTTTTCGAGCTTGAGCAGCACGCAATCGGTCTGGGCGATCGCGCCATACCAGCGCGGAGCATCGTCAAATAGGGCTACTTCCCCAAAGAAATCGCCTCTGGTCAACTGCTGTATCTCCTGGGGTTCGCCGTCGATTTGCTTGATCAAGCGCAGCTGCCCCGCCGCGACAATGTAGAGATCAGTGCTCCAGCTGCCCTCCTGAAAGATGGCATTCTCAGCGAGATACTGCACCGGCTTCAGCGCCTGCTCGATCAAAAACAGCTCGTCCAGCGAGAGATTGCGGAACAGAGCCACATCCTTGAGCAACAGTAGGTGATTCATAAAAGAACCCGTAGATGGGGACTCTGAGTTGACCGTGGGGAAAAGCTCCTGGGCCACCGTCCGGACCAGATGGTCTGGATCCTCGGCCAGGGCCTCGGGTACGGTGGTGAGTGCCACCATCGCCCCTATCCGAATCCAGCGATCGCTCATGTTGAGGGCCGCTAGCAGCAGTTTATACCCTTTATCGTATAACCACTGCGGGGTTGGCTGCGGGGCCAGATCTGGGGACTTGGGGCTGACCTGCTGCTCTAGCAACGGCAAGAGAGGCTGCACAAAGCGACGATGGCGCAGGGAGGCCAGTACCTCAACCGCTTTGGCTAAGTCCTGGGGTTCGCGACTGGCGAGCACCTGCTTGACTGTATTCACCGTGCGGGCATGGCCCAGGCAGCTCAAAATGTAGAGCACATGGTCAACGAAGCGCTGGTGGTAGTCGTCAATGGCGATCGCCAGGGGCCGCCACCTAAAATGCTGGGCCGGCAGCTGTTGCTGCCACTGGCGGGTCTGGGCAAAGGTTTGGAATTTTGGCGTCAGGTACTCAAACAACATATCGCTGGCCGCCCGCGTCCGCACTTGGCCAATAGCGGCGATCGCCGCTTCTACGGTGGTCGGCAGCGGCGACTGCAAATTTTGCTTGGCTACCTCCAGGCCGCTGCGACCGTAGCTCGCCAGCACCGTCGCGGTACGCTGACGCACGCGTGGGTCGAGATCATTCAGCCCTTGCTCTAAGCAGCCGACCAGCTCGGGGCAGCGGGTCACTCCCAAAAGGTCGAGGGCCGCCAGCCGCACATCAGGGTTTGGGTCGGCCAGCAAGGGGGGGGCGATCGCGGCCAGGTCGCGATCGCCATAGGTCGCCAGGCTAGCGATCGCCGCCAGAGCCTCTGCTCTCAAGTCGCCCTCGGATTGCGCCAAAATGCGCTGCAGCAAGCCAATCCAGGGTTGGTAGCCACGCTGGCGCACCACCCGAATGATCAGGCGAGCGATCGCGGTATCCCAGGGCGCTTGCCAGACCTGCTGAGCCAAGGAGGTCAGCTCGGAAGAATCCTCTACCTCTAATTGTGCAGCCTGGTCGATCCAGCCATCACTGATGATCGGCTGGTTTTTGGTCAAATAGGCCAGTGCCGCCAGCACCCGAAGGTCTGAATTGGCACTGGTCAACCAGGTTTGAATCTGATCATCCGCAAAGTCAGCATTTTGGATAATCAGAATTTCCAACGCCAGCTTCTGTACCGCCCGGTCGGGATGGGTCAGCCAGGTTTCCAGGGTTTGAGTTGCCGCCGCATCGAGCGAACGGCTGAAAAGCTGAGTCATGGCCTGCCAGAGCGCCGGGCCAGCGGTTGGTATCAGGGGTTCCAGATCGGACAAAATCTCGCCAGGGTGCTCAAGATTGGCGGCTAGCTGTAGCGCCTGCACCTGGGTATACCGGTTGCTGTCTGGGCTATCGTCAGCACTGTCTGGCTGCAAAAGCTCGCGAATCACCTCTACCGACTGAGGCGGCAGCTGAGATTGGCCGCCGTCAAAATCATCTAGATTAATTGTGTTTGAGCGAATCATCGATTCCAGCCCCTGGGCATAGAAACGTCCCATGGGCAGCCTGACCACGACCAGAAGGAGGGCTAAGCCCGCCGCCACCCAGGCCACCTGGGCCAGGCTCAAGTAGGCCTGACAAAACAGCAGCAGCCCCCCAGCGCAGACCAGGCCGAAGGAATAGATCAGGCCATCGCTGACCGCCCGTACCCGACCTAAAAACGCCTGGGGAATGGCGTTGTAGTTGAGCTGGTGAATGGGAGTGTTGAGCGATTTATAGAGGGCATCGCTGTTGATCTGGAGGGCGATCGCCGCTGGTACATTACACTTCACCGCCACCCCCGCTAGCACCCGGGCGGTCGAGGCCGGGTAAACCGGGTTAATGCGGGCCACCCCAAATCGGCCCAGCAGCGGCCGGGTTAGACCGTAGAGAAATAGCACCTGCAGCACGCTAACAACAATGCGCATCTCCCCTAAAAAGCTGGTTAACGCCTGGTCGCTAAAGTAGCGGCCATAGAGATTGAACTGGAGGTACTCACAGCAGTCGTAGATAATCACCAGCAAAAAGCTGCTCAGGGCCAGGTAGAGCACCAGGGGATACTGCCGAACCAGATCCGGGAATGTTTTTAAGGACTCCCAAATTCCGGTATTCGCCCGCTCGTCTTGGGACGCCACCGGTTGCTCCAGGGGACGCTGGGTATTTTCTAGGGCAATCAGCTGCCAGATGGCGAGGCCAAAGAACAAGGGCAACACCAGCAGCAAATCGCGGGTTGGCAAAACAAACGAAAGCCCGGTGGTCAGGCCGCCACCAATCAGGGCCCCAGCCGCCTGGGCAATGCCAATCAACGGCACGTACTGACGGTACTCAACCGCCGTAAAGTACGTCGTCAGCAGATTGGGGTACAGAATATTGTTGTGGAAATCCCACTGAAAGAAGGTGCTAATCAGCAGCAGGTAATAAATCACCGCCGTATTGGACGGCAAAAACCAGCGCAGCACCAGCGCTAGCCCGATCGCCCCGGCCAGGGCATAGCAAAATAAGCGGGGTGGGCTAAACCGATCGACGACCTGAGAGATCAACCCGTAGGCGAGAAACGAGCACAGACCAATGGCAATATAGGCGGTCGGCAAGCGATCGGCCCCCACATCGCTGACGAAGAGGGAATTGGCGATCGCGATCGCCATCACGCTATATCCCAGAACCGTGCCTGCCAACAGCAGCAGTCGCGTCAGCCGCCCAAATTTCCACGTGGGTAATCCCTGGGGCCAACTCCACCTGGCTACCCCCAAACGCCGTCCCACAACCCGATTGACCATCCTGACCCACACCTACAGTTCCATCCGCCCCCGCTGACCGGCCCAAGGCACCTCAACCGGGTAGACTTGGCTTTATCCTAATACCCCGCCTCTCCCAGCGCTGACCGTATCCCCCGGCGTGGGACCGCCACCACCTCGCCATTGCAGTAACAGGATATAGCTCCCCCGCTCCCCTACTCCCCCACTCCCCCACTCCCAGCCATACCCCCGACACATAGTGATGACTCAACAGGCTCCACGGCTGACAAGGTAAAGCGGCCAATCTGCCCTCAATTGCCGATCGCACCTCAACCCTGGGCATTCTAAATCCTAGTATCAGGGGCCTCTCAAGGAAGCACACAATATGCTGGCAAGGGTTTGGAGCGCGGCGCTGGTGGGCATCGATGCTCTTAAAGTAGGGGTTGAAGTCGATATTTCTGGCGGCCTGCCCGGTGTGGTGATAGTGGGTCTGCCCGATACCGCCGTGCAGGAGTCCCGCGAGCGGGTCAAGGCCGCGCTTAAAAATGCCGGGTTTCCTTTTCCTATGCGCAAGGTGGTGATCAACCTCACCCCCGCTGACCTGCGCAAAGAAGGCCCTATTTTTGATTTGCCAATCAGCGTCGGCATTCTCGCTGCCGCCGAGCAGGTAAATACCGACGCCCTCAACGACCTGATGTTTTTGGGCGAAGTTTCGCTAGATGGCAGCCTGCGAGCGGTGGCTGGGGTGCTGCCGATCGCCGCTGCGGCCCAAAAACTGGGTATTCGCGGCCTGGTGGTGCCCGCCGATAACGGGCGCGAGGCCGCTGTCGTGCCCGGTCTCACTGTCTACAGCTTTAAACACCTGTCTGAAGTGGCCGATTTTCTCAACCATCCCTCCGGCCACACCCCGGTGGCAGTCGATACCAACCTGGTCATGAGCGCTGCCGCAAACGCCCTGGATTTGCGGGATGTGAAGGGGCAGGCCCAGGCCCGGCGAGCGCTGGAGATTGCAGCGGCAGGTGGCCACAATTTGATTTTTGTAGGGCCACCTGGCAGCGGCAAAACCATGCTGGCCCGGCGGCTGCCCTCCATTTTGCCGCCGCTTCAGTTTGAAGAAGCCCTAGATGTCACCCAAATTCACTCCGTCGCGGGGCTACTAAAGGAGAAGGGAACCCTGGTGAATACCCGCCCCTTTCGCAGCCCGCACCACTCGGCCTCGGGGCCGTCGCTGGTGGGCGGCGGCAGCTACCCCAAGCCGGGGGAAATTTCCCTGGCCCACCGGGGCATTTTGTTTCTGGACGAACTGACAGAGTTCAAGCGCGACGTGCTGGAATACCTGCGCCAGCCCCTCGAAGATGGCTACGTCACCATTACCCGCACCCGCCAGTCAGTGGTGTTTCCAGCCCAGTTTACGCTGGTGGCCAGCACTAACCCCTGCCCCTGCGGCTTCTATGGCGACTCGGTGCAGCCCTGCACCTGCAGCCCCCGCAGCCGCGAAAACTACTGGTCGCGCCTTTCTGGCCCGCTGATGGACCGAATTGATTTGCAGGTGGTGGTGAGCCGCATTAAGCCTGAGGAGATGACCCAGCACCAGCCGGGAGAAGCCTCGGAGCCGGTGCGCGATCGCGTCCAAACCGCCCGGCAGCGTGCCCACGATCGCTTCAAAACCGAACCCAGCCTCCAGTGCAATGCCGATATGCAGAGCCGCCACCTGAAGCACTGGTGCCCTCTGGATGACACCAGCAAAACCTTGCTGGAAGGAGCCGTGCGCAAGCTGGGGCTGTCGGCCCGCGCGATGGATCGCATTCTTAAGGTAGGCCGTACCATCGCTGACCTAGATGGGGCCGAGGATTTGCAAACCCACCACATCGCCGAGGCGATTCAGTACCGCACCATCGATCGCATGCAATGAAGCTACCCAAGGGCGACTGCGCCAACCTTGGCGACAAGCTAGAGCGCTACTGTCTCAACGTTAATCACCGTAAGGGTAAAGATAAAGCGGCTCTGTTTCGCGCTCGACTGGGAATCACGTTAGAAAATAAAGCAATACTCGAAGTCGCCCTTCTATCCGCAGCTCTTCACAACGATGCTGTGGTCAGGAGTCGAGACCAATATGGCTATCATTACAATATTCGCTTTTTTATGCAGACAGATGTCGGTGAAGCCTGGGTTTTGGCCTGTTGGATCATTCGCCACGGGGAAGACTTTCCTCGGCTAACCAATGCCTACCCCGTTAGATCGCAAGAGGTTCAAGATGACTATCCATGAATACGATGTTGTTGCCCTAACGGCAGATCTCCCCGCTACACACCCAGAGACTAAGGCACCTATTTTACTGCGCCGTGGTCAAGTAGGCACTGTCCTGATGGCATTTGACGGCGTGGCTTATTTGATTGATTTTTCTGATAGTGAAGGCCAAACCTACGCTATGGAAACAGTACCCATCGACAATCTAATGGCGCTGTTTTACGAACCTGTTTTAGTGGCAGCTTAGCCTACGCCGTCACGGCATGGGACAGTACCGATTCCTGGAGCCACTCACCATCAGCCTTCGCCCACCTGGTGCACCGGGCGAATACTGCGGTAGCGATCCTGGCGAATCCAGTTCAAGACCGACTGAATTTCCAGCGACTTTTCGCCCAGGGTGTTGAGCAGGTGCGAGCCCAACTCCAGGGCGGCCTCAAACTCAGGCTGCACAACTTCCTTAGCGCCGAGCTGAGCCAGAACATCAATTTCCTCGTTGGTGTGCGATCGCGCGATGATATCTAGCCCTGGAGCTTTAGCCAGAGCGCGCTGGAGCAGCAGACGAGTGGTGGTGGGGTCGGGCAGGGTAATAGCCAGGGCTTTAGCAGTCTCCAGGCAGGTTTTTTCGAGCACCAGCTCGCTGTCAGCATCGCCGTAAACGTAGGGAATTTGCACCAGCGGCGCGTGGCGGTTGCGCAGGCGCTGCACCGCCGTTTCGCTATTTTCAACCACCAGCACCGGGTAGCCCCGGCTGAGCAGCACGTTGACCAGCACTTCACCCACTCGCCCATAGCCCGCCACAATCACGTGATCGTGCAGGTCGGCGGGCACCGACAGCAGGGTAGGCTCTTCGGCCTTGTTCAGGTAATCTTTGAGCACCGGCAGCGCGTGGAGCCAGTCTGCTACCCGAGGGGCCAGATTAATCCACAGGGGAGTAAGCATCAGCGAAATGGCGATCGTGCCCAGCAGCAGTGAGTAGCGCTGCTCGGTAATCAGCCCCATCTCCAGACCGACCAGGGCCAGCACAAAGGAAAATTCGCCAATTTGGTTG
>JBARVK010000280.1:0-7756 GCA_049646225.1 Nodosilinea sp. | reverse complement strand
CAGCCGCAGCAGCTCTCGCTGGGTGGAACCGCTGACAGGGCGAGTGGTGACCTTAGTCGCGGTTTCGGGATTGCGCAGCCGATAGCCCCCTGGCCGACGGCCCCGGCGACGATTGAGCCAGAAAAATAAAGCAGCCAGCAGCGCGATCGCCAGTAGTAGAGATAAATCCATTCCAACGTAGTAAAGTCGCCATCGAACGCAAATCCCCTGCTCAAGAATAACCACACCGACCGGGGCACTCATTCCTGACGCTTAACTGGGGCTATCTCAGTTCTACACAAAAATGCCGCCTTCCGGCTGGCATCCCTAACCGCTGACCGCCCTTAAACCGCCATGGTTTGCTAGTGTTAGGTATGTATTTGTTTGGCCTAGCCCCTGGACGTTTGCTGCGGTGACACCGCCGTTACCGGGCTCAGGTAAGCGTTAAGTCCCTCATTTCCGCGCCCTTACCCATGCCAAGAACCCAACGCAACGACAACTTCATTGATAAATCCTTCACCGTCATGGCCGACATGATCCTGAAGATGATGCCCGCCAAGCAGAGCGAGAAAGAGGCCTTTGCCTACTACCGCGACGGCATGTCGGCCCAGGCCGATGGCGAGTACGCCGAGGCGATGGAAAACTACCGCGAAGCCCTGCTGCTCGAAGAAGAACCCTACGACAAGAGCTTCATTCTCTACAACATGGGTCTTATTCATGCCAGCAACGGTGAACACGAGATTGCCCTGGAGAAATACAAAGAGGCCCTCGACCTCAACCCCCGTCTTTGCCAGGCCCTCAACAATATCGCCGTGATTTACCACTACAAGGGCGAACAGGCCGAGGCCGCTGGTGACACCGATACTGCCGAAAACCTGTTTGACGAAGCGGCTCGCTTTTGGCTAGAGGCCATTACCATTGCCCCCAACAACTACATCGAAGCCCAAAACTGGATGAAAAACACGGGCCGCATGAAGAACGATATCTTCTTCTAAGGCCAGCTCTGCAACCCGTAGGGTGGGCACCCGCCCACCATTGCTTGTCGCTGTGTAGGTGAATTTTGCCCTGGTTCCCTAAACCGCTGCGTTGGGTTCTATTGCATTTCACCCAACCTACAGCCGATGAGATTCAACTCCCCTTTTTGGATGACGTTTCTATGATCGATCTCGAACAGGTTCGCAAAGTCGCTCTGCTGGCTCGCTTAGATCTCTCTGCCGCCGAAGAAGAACAGTTTACCGACCAGCTCAGCGGCATTCTCGACTACGTTGAGCAGCTCAAAGAACTCAACACCGATGACGTCGAGCCCACCACTCGCGCCATTGAGCTAAACAATATCACTCGCCCCGACCAGCTCCAGCCCTTTGCCGAACGAGCCGCCATTCTCGACTGCGCCCCCGATCGCGAAGACGGCTTCTTCAAGGTGCCCAAGATTCTAAACGAGTAGATGTAGAGCTAGATGTAGTTAATTTGGCGTTAATCGCCACGTAGCGATTTTTGCCCTAGAAATCGTTCGGTTTCTTACGAATTCCTACCAATGGCGCTAGCAAACCTCGATTCATAGGACAATCGGCCTCAGTTTGTTGGAGTTGTAGCCGCTGCTTACAGCCTGCTACGACTTTAAGTTGTCCTGGCGATTACCAACGTTGAGGTGCCATGAAGCGTCGGCAGTTAGTTAAAACAACGACTTTGGGCGTGGCTGCGGCCACTACCGCAGGTGTAGCTGCCTGTGCCGGAGGGGGTGCCCCCGTAGCTGAAGGCACTGCTGATGGTGATCTACCTCGCCTTGACTGGCAAATGGCCACCAGCTGGCCCGCCGCCCTCGATACTATTTTGGGCGGGGCGCAGACCTTTGCCGATCGCGTCAGCACGCTGAGCGGCGGACGGTTTACCATATCGCCCCGCTCCGCTGGCGAAATCGCCCCGCCCCTAGAGGTGCTCAACGTAGTGTCTCAGGGTGCGGTGCCCTGTGGTCACACCGCTTCGTACTACTATGTCGGGCGCAGCCCAGTGATGGGCTTTGGGGCCAGCCTGCCCTTTGGCCTCACCCCTCAGCAGCAAAACGCCTGGCTCTACGAAGGGGGCGGGCTAGATCAGCTGCAGGAGTTTTACGCCCGCCAGTTCAATGTCATCCAGTTTCCAGCCGGAAACACCGGGGCTCAGATGGGAGGCTGGTTTCGCCGCGAAATAACCAGCATCAGCGACCTGGCCGGGCTTAAAATGCGCATCCCCGGACTGGGGGGGCAGGTAATGAGCCGCCTGGGAGTGACGGTGCAGACCCTGCCAGGGGGAGAGATCTTTCAGGCGCTGCAAACAGGGGCGATCGATGCCGCCGAGTGGGTTGGCCCCTACGACGACGAAAAGCTAGGGCTGAATAAGGTAGCCCAGTACTATTACTATCCCGGCTGGTGGGAACCGGGCAGCACGCTGGAGGTGCAGATCAACCTCGACGCATGGAACAATCTGCCTGAGGTTTACCAACAAATCGTGCGCACCGCCGCCTTTGAGGCCAATTTGGAAATGCTGTCGCGCTACGAAACCCGCAACAACGAAGCTCTCCAGCGCCTGGTCGACGGCGGTACCGAGCTGCGGGAATACAGCGCTGAGATTATGACCGCCGCCCAGGAGGCTACCTTTGACCTCTACGAGGAGTTTGCCGCTAGCGATGCCGACTTTAAGGCGATCTACGACGACTGGCTCGGGTTTCGCGATCGCATCTATACCTGGAGCCAGCTCAACCAGGGGGCCTTTGAACGCTTTGTCTACAGCAACTTGAAGCCGAGCTAGGGGACTGGGCATGGGTTAGTGACTCGGATTGCTGGGGAGCTGGGGAGTTGGGGAGCAAGGGGGCGAGAGGGCTACTGAAGCGATCGCTCCACCAGCCAGCTCACCGTTTGGGGAAACACAATTACCAGCAGTAGTACCGCTAGCTGAATGCCCATAAACGGCAGGGCGCTGCGGTGAATATCGCGGGTGCTGATGGTGTCAGGCGCGACACTCTGCAAATAAAACAGCGAGAACCCTACCGGCGGCGAAACAAAGGCCGTTTGCAGGTTGAGGGCCATCACCACCCCAAACCACACCATATCAATGCCCAGGGCCTGGGCGGCGGGCACCAGCAGCGGCATAGCAATAAAGGAAATTTCGATAAACTCTAAAAACACCCCCATCGCAAAAATGACCAGGTTGGCCACCACCAGAAAGGTCACATAGCCCCCCGGCATGTTGATGAGCAGGTTGGTAATCAGGGTCTTGCCCCCCAGGGCATCAAACACCAGGCCAAAAAACGATGAGCAAAACAAAATAATCATCACCACCCCCGTCACCACCGCCGTAGCGTGGGCGGACTCCTGCAGCAGCTTAGCTGTCAGCCGCCGATTGAGGGCCGCCAGCCCACAGGCCCCGACCGCCCCCACGGCCCCCGCTTCGGTGGGGGTAGCAATGCCAAAGAAGATGCTGCCCAGCACCACAAAAATCAGCAGTACCGGCGGCACGATCGCCTTTAGCGTACGCCGGAATAACTCCCAGGGACTAATTTGGCGACTGGCCAGGGGCAGCGGCGGAGCCGTACTGGGCTTAAAGAAGGCCACCAGCAGCACGTAGACAGCGTAGGCACTGGCCAGCAGCAGCCCCGGTATCAGTGCCCCCAAAAATAGGTCACCCACCGACACCCCTAGCTGGTCGCTCAGCACCACCAGCACCAGGCTGGGCGGAATCAGCTGAGCCAGGGTGCCCGAAGCGATGATTGCCCCGGCAGCCAGCTGCTTATCGTAGCCGTGGCGCAGCATAATCGGCAGCGAAATCATGCCCATGAGAATGACCGTCGCGGCCACTACCCCGGTGGCTGCCGCCAGCAGGGTGCCCACCAGCACCACCGCCAGGGCCAGCCCGCCCCGCAGGGGCCCCAGCACCAGACCAATGGTTTCTAATAGATCCTCCGCCAGGCCCGATTTTTCCAGCACCGCCCCCAAAAACACAAAAAACGGGATCGCCAACAGGGTGAAGTTGGCCATGGTGCCAAACCAAATGTTGGGCAGCAGCAGCAGTCGGGCCGGGTCAAAAGCGCCCACCAGCCAGCCCATCATCCCAAAGGCCAGCCCCGTGCCCGCAAAGGAAAACGCCACCGGGTAGCCGCTGATCAAGACCAAAAAGAAGCCCACGAACATCGCGATCGCCAACCACTCGTAACCCATAGCGCTCCTCAACCTAGGAATACAACAGAACCAACGCCGACATTTAACCCGCGATTGACGTTTTGCCCACGTTGGATCTACTCCACGGGCGGCAGCTCACTGGCGCTTTTAGGCAGCAGTGACGCCTCGGCATAGCCGCACCATACCGCCCAAGCCTTGATGGCTTCGGCGATCGCCTGCAGCAGCAGTAGCCCAAAGGCCACCAGTACAACCGATTTAATCGGTGCCCTGGGCAGACCGCTGGCGTCAGAGGAAATTTCCCAACGGCCCCAGGTGCCATCGGGCAGCAGCCCCCACGACTGCATCACAGGGTTAATGGTCACCCACAGACCCAGCCCGCAAAAGGGAATCAGAAACAGCACCGTACCCCAAAAGACAACCAGGGCCTTGCGGCGATCGCTCCAGTTGGTCTCTAAAAAATCGACCCGCACATTGGCCCCCTGCTTGAGAATGTACGGAAAGCTGAGTAAAAAGGTCAGCGAAAACAAATACCACTGCAGTTCGATCAGCCCGTTAGAGGCCAACTGTAGGCCCAAGAAACGGCCAATGTAGCGGGCCATCACGTTGTAAAAACCTACGGCAATGGTGAGTAGCACCAGCCAGCTCAGGCTCCTGCCAACCCATTCGCTCAGGGCATCGATAGCCTGAGATACCCGCAGCAGTCGACCTACCAACCCAGGACTCAGCATTTCTTGCACTCCCCGCAGACTAGCGTTGGAGTTGATAATACCGCCTATTGGAATGGGCTAAGGAAGCGTTAGTTCGCTAGGGAGAAAGTCTTGCCAGCGGCTCAGGCGGGTCTATGGTGTTCGTGCCAGTGGCGGGCGATATCGACACGGCGGCAGATCCAGACGCGATCGCGCCCCTGTACATAGTCTAAAAATCTCGCCAGCGCCGCCGTGCGCCCCGGTCGCCCCGCCAGACGGCAGTGCAGACCAATGCTCATCATTTTGGGGCACTGATCGCCCTCGGCGTAGAGGGTGTCAAAGGCGTCGCGCAGGTAGGCAAAAAACTGATCCCCCGAGTTAAACCCGGCGTAGGTGGCAAACCGCATATCGTTGTTGTCGAGGGTGTAGGGGATCACCAGGTGCGGTCTGCCGTACTCGGTGTTCCAGTAGGGCAGGTCGTCGGCGTAGCTGTCGGCATCGTAGAGAAAGCCGCCCTCTTCGACCACCAGAGCGCGAGTGTTGGGGCTGTTGCGGCCCTGGTAAAAGCCCAGCGGTCGGTTACCCGCCACCTGGGTATGAATCTCCACCGCCTTGCGAATGTGATCGCGCTCGGCCTCTAGGCCAAAGTATTGATAGTCAATCCAGCGGTAGCCGTGGCTGGCGATTTCCCAATCGGCCTCGGTCATGGCCGCCACCGCTTCGGGGTTGCGGGCCATCGCCATGGCTACGGCATATACGGTCAGGGGCAAGCCCCGTCCGGTAAACAGTCGGTGCAGCCGCCAAAACCCCGCCCGGCTGCCGTACTCGTACATCGACTCCATATTCATATTGCGCACCCCAGCCAGAACCGCCGCCCCCACGCTTTCTGACAAAAACGCCTCCGAGGCGGCATCGCCATGGAGAATGCAGTTTTCGCCCCCCTCTTCGTAGTTGATCACAAACTGCACCGCGATTTTGGCGTGGTCGGGCCAGTGGGGATGGGGCGGCGTGGGGCCATAGCCGATCAGGTCACGGGGGTAGGGGGGGGTGACTGCCATAGGAGGTCGTAAAATAGAGGATTTAGCCGATAAGGCTGGATTTTAGGGGCAAAATGCGCTGTGGTCTAGTCACAACGGTGGCCAAAGTGAGGCATGACGTTGGGTAGGGCCACAGGCGCTGCCAAGCCGAAGGCTCTAAGGCCATTGGCCCGACGAGAGACGCTGAAAGCTGGATTCATCCCTATGTTCAGCCGTTCACTAATTCGTTAAATGGATCCTTCAAAGTCGGTTTTCCGTAAAAAATCACCCTAAGGTGTTAAAACCGTCGATTCCCCCCTCGTTTATGATTTACAGATGGGCTAATGTCGAGAGGTAGCTAAGGGCCAAGCAGCCATAAGCTGAAGTGCAGGGCGACGGTATAGGCTCAAACCTTGTATTCTGAAGACTCGACGAGTTCTGCTCACGGTCCGCTGGGCTAAACGGTACGATCACTCGCGAACCCCTACAGAACCACCACAGACTTGTGGCACTGGAGCTACGACTTTGTTGAACGGAAGGAGTAAACCCATGTCAGATGCCGCGCTCTTGCCGAGCAAGATGCAGGCCGCCCCCGTTCTAGACCTGACGGCTATCAACCAAGAGTGGGGAGATGCCGAGGCCAGTAGCCTGGTGCAGTGGGGCTACGAAACCTTTGGCGATGGTCTGGTTTTAAGCACCAGCTTTGGCATTCAGTCGGCGGTTATGCTGCACCTGGTTACCCAAGTTGTGCCGAATATTCCGGTGATTTGGGTTGACACAGGTTATTTGCCAGTGGAAACCTACCGCTTTGCCGACGAATTAACCGTTCGCCTCAATCTCAATCTCAAGGTTTATCAATCGCACCTCAGTCCAGCCCGCATGGAGGCACTCCATGGGCGGCTGTGGGAGCAACACGATGTCGAGGCATTTAACCGCTACGACCAGATTCGCAAAGTCGAGCCCATGCGGCGCGCGCTGGCTGAGCTAGGCGCTACAGCCTGGTTGACGGGGCTCCGCTCCGATCAGACCGATCACCGCAAATCGCTAGATCGAATTGGGCATCAGGGGGGGCGCTATAAGCTCATGCCCATCCTCAAGTGGACTTCTAAAAACGTGTACGAGTATTTAGTGGCCCACGATTTGCCCTACCATCCGCTGTTTGACAAAGGCTATGTCACCGTGGGTGATTGGCACTCTAGCCGCCCGATTACCGATGCTGATGCCAATGAGCGCGATACCCGGTTTAAAGGCCTGAAGCAGGAGTGTGGCCTACACCTGCCTCAGTCACCCGAAGAGGCCGCTAGCCTCGACTCTAGCTCACTGTAGCCCGTGATATGGCAGTACCCAAACTCGACCCATACACCACCGATCGCGTCATTGAGATGGCCTGGGAAGATCGCACCCCCTTTGAGGCCATTGAGGCTCAGTTTGGGGTGACGGAAAAGCAGGTGATTGCCATCATGCGCCGGTTTATGAAGCCCTCTAGTTTTCGCCTGTGGCGCCAGCGAGTAACGGGTCGCAAAACCAAGCATCAGCACAGACGCAACTTTGCCCTAGGTCGGTTTAAATCGGCCAACCAAAACTAGACAGCGCCCCGATCGCGGTCAATAAGCTTAAACACGCATAGGGGGTTACTAGCGATCGCCCAGCAATTCCATCCGTGGTCATGACCGGGTTATTACTGAATTTTGGATCACTCCGGATGCCGCTTCTGTTTTGAGGGAATTATAAGTTAAACGTCTACACTTCTCGTCACCGACTATGAAAACCTCTACAGTTCTGGTGCCCTCAACCCTTGCCCAAACGCCTGCCGTCAGTCGGCTGCCGGTTGATAACCCCTGGATGCTGGCATCGGGTGGGCTGGTGCTGGTGCTGCTGGGGTTAGGCGTCTATTCTCACCTGCAAACCCGCCGCTTGGTGAAGC
>JBARVK010000279.1:0-4268 GCA_049646225.1 Nodosilinea sp. | reverse complement strand
AACGTTACGATTCTCGTTACACACCGACAAAACCCGCGATAACCTTCACCACAAAACTTCAATAGGTGAACTTTCTAGAACCTGGTTGAGCAAGGGTTTAGGGGCGAGTTAACCTGAAATTAGACACAGCTGAGTCGCTTCACATCAAGCTCGTCCAGCCTGCATTTTGTAGGCCTTTCCCTACATGCCATCGCTACATGGCAAGGAGTTTATGATGACCCAAAACGTCCTTTCAGGCCGGCGCAATGTGGCGCTGGTGGGTGCTTACTCCAGCGGTAAGACAACCTTATTAGAAAGCCTGCTCTCGGTCACTGGAGCCATAACCCGCAAGGGCAGCGTCGATGAGGGCAACACCCTTGGCGATAGCTCCCCGGAGGCCCGCGCCCGCGCCATGACCGTCGAATTAAATGCCGCCAGTACTGAGTACGGCGGCATTTGTTTTACGTTTGTCGATTGTCCTGGATCGGTTGAGCTACAGCAGGAAACCAACCACGCCCTGATGGGGGTCGATGCCGCGATCGTGGTTTGCGAGGCCGACCCCAACAAGGTGCTTACCCTCTCGCCCCTGCTGCAATTTCTCGATACCTGGGAAATTCCGCACCTGATCTGGATCAACAAGCTCGATCGCGCCAACGGTACCTTTGCCGAGGTGCTGGCTGCCCTACGCCAGGTTTCGGCTCGCCCGGTGATTCCTCAGCAGTACCCGATTCGCCAAAACCAGGACCTGGTGGGCTATATCGATCTGGTTACCGAACAGGCTTTTCACTATCACCCCGGTGCCCCCGCTGACCCTGTACCCCTGCCATCTTCGCTTCAGGCAGAGGAGCAGGCCGCCCGCACCGAAATGCTCGAAACCCTGGCCGACTACGACGACCATCTGCTCGAAGAACTGCTGGAGGACATTACTCCCCCCGAAGACGAAATTGTCCGCGACCTGAAAATGGAGCTGGGGGCCGACCTGATCGTGCCCGTGTTTATTGGCGTGGCCCTGGCCGACTACGGCGTGCGGCCCCTGCTCGATGCGCTGGTGCAAGAAGCCCCTGAACCCAGCATTACCTGCGATCGCAGAGGAATTGCCTGCGACGACGACACCCTGGCCCAGGTGCTCACAACCTACTACACCCCCCAGGGCGGCAAGCTGTCGCTGGTGCGAGTCTGGTGCGGCGAGCTGAAGGATGGTGATAGTCTAAACGGCGATCGCATGGGCGGCCTCTACGACCTGATGGGCACCCAGCAGAGCAGCCTCAGCCGGGCCGAGGCCGGTCGCATTGTCGCCGTCGCCCGCCTGGACGGTGCCCAAACCGGCGATACCCTGACCACCGCTGGCGACTACCCCGCCACGCCGCTGCCCAAAGCACCTGTTATAGACCCGGTCTACGCCCTGGCCATCACCCCCGCCAAGCGCAGCGACGAGGTCAAGCTCAGCGCCGCCCTCACTAAGCTGCTGGAAGAAGACCCCTCGCTCTTCTGGGAGCAGCACGGCGACACCCACGAGGTGATTCTCTGGGGCCAGGGCGATGTGCATCTGAAGCTGGCGATCGATCGCCTCGGTCGCAAGTACAACCTGCCCATGGCTACCCACCTGCCCCAGGTGCCCTACAAAGAGACCATTCGCCAGGCCAAAGAGGCCGTACACGGGCGCTACAAGCACCAGAGCGGTGGCCACGGCCAGTTTGGTGACGTGTACCTCTCCATTCAGCCGCTGCCGCGCGGCGATGGGTTTGCCTTTAGCGACACCATCGTGGGCGGCGTGGTGCCCAAGCAGTATATTCCCAGCGTTGAAACCGGGGTGCGCGAATACCTCGACCACGGGCCGCTGGGCTTTCCAGTGGTGGATGTGGCGGTGACGCTCACCAACGGCTCGTACCACAACGTCGATAGCTCCGACAATGCCTTTAAGCAGGCGGCCCGCATTGCCATGCAGGAAGGGCTGGCGGCCTGCAACCCCACGCTGCTCGAACCCATTGCCCTGGTCGACATTTCGGTGCCCAGCGTCTACACCTCTAACGTACTGAAGCTGATTACGGGACGCCGGGGGCAGATTTTGGGCTACGAGGGCAAAGCCGACTGGCCCGGCTGGGATGTGGTGACGGGGCACTTGCCCCAGGCCGAAATGCAAACCATGATTTTGGAACTCCGATCGCTGACCATGGGCGTGGGCTTCTTTAAGTGGACCTACGACCACCTCGACCCGGTACCCGAGAAGTTGACGGAGAAGATATTGGCCAGTACAGGGGGCGATCGCTAACTATACCCGCTAAACACCGCCTCGCTTATCCGTAGGGTGGGTCATCGCTGTTGGCCCACCCTTGCGCCGTAGCGAGTCACCTGACCCACCGCTCACCTAGGGGAAGACTCTTGCAATGGTTGGCGGATAACGAGTTGCATTACTCGGGTGGCGGCAAAATTTCGATGCCATATTTGGGGGCAGTTGCCATCACGTTTTGGAGGTCTTCAGGACTCAGCGCAGTCGGTTTAACGGTACCGTTGCTTGCTTGGCCAACTTCGGCCATGAAGTTTTCAAATCCGGCGGGGGTGACCCAAATCAACATGGTGACGTTGGCATCGGTTTTGTTGGTAAAGCAGTGCCGCTGCCCTTTAGGCGAATGGAGAAACGTGCCAGCGGTGGCCACCAAGGTTACATCATCAAGCTGAAACTCGATTTCCCCAGATTGGACATAAAACGCTTCGTCTTCTCGCTGGTGACGATGGAGTGGTGCCCCGCTTTGAGGGGTGACGATCACTTCGCAGAGGGCATAGGCTTGGCCGGTTTCTTCGCCGATCGCTTTGAAGGTGTAGAGGTCGGGGCCAAAGTAGTAAGCTCTCCCCTGGTTGGGGTTAACGAAAAGTCCTTGCTGGGGTACGGTCATGGCAATGATGACTCCAGATAAATATGAGCACGATGAACGCTCTCATTTTCTATCATTGCCGCTAGGAGCAAACGCCTTGAACAAAATAGTTTATGGAGGAGGCACCGTACAGTCTTGAACTAAATACTGCGTTTGCCATGTATAGGTTCGGAGAGAAGTGCACGATAAAAACGGCGAGGCATTGACGCGTTGTGCGGCCTTGCTACTCAAGGTGTTTGGCAAATTCACCGAGCAACGCCGGAAAATCTGCTGGCTGTGGAAACTTCTCATAGCTGTGGACGGCAGGGGTGGTTGCCCATGGCAGCTTTTCGTCTGTATAGGTCTCGATAAATGGGCGGTACGATTGGGCATCCTCCAGCATCGTCGATCGCACGTTGACAAAGTCATCCATACCCTCGGGGCGCGTGAATAGCCAGCTCATGCAGTGGGCACAAAAATAATGGCGTGTTGCGCCGTGTAGCCCGCCGATCGCAGGTTCACCCTGCGTTACGTTGAACCCGCTGCTGGGATAAAGTGTGCTCAAACTAAAGGCGCTGGCGGTCATTTGCTGACAGCCCATGCAGTGACACGCCATTGTTATAAGCGGTTCTGAGCTGACTTCAAATTGAACTTGTCCACATCTACATTGGCCCGTCTTGTGAGGCTTACTGGCTGTCATCACTGACTCCCTAGCACTTGGCTCGCCAACAGTATTTTTTGTCTTAACGTTCGGCTTTATCCCTCGTAGCCAACCTCTCGATTTCAAGGGATTGACTTTCGACAGTGGGGTGCAGGTGGGTTGTTATGCAGGCGGCAACTGGTCATGGAATTCTGGCTCAATATCAGCGACTTTAGCCAACACAGCCTCATATTTTGCTTGATCGCCACGGCTTGCGCGCTCTTGTAAATATCCCTCAGTCGTTAACGCTGAGATTTTCTCGGCAACGGCCAGCGCAATAAACTGATCTAATGAAACCCCATCTTGCTCTGCAAGTCTTTGCAAGCTTTTATATAAGGAGTCGGGTAGCTGGATGCTCAATGTGCTCATGACGGTGCTCCAATAGACTCTAGGAACTGTGCCGGGGTAACGGCACTAACCCCAAACTGCTCAATGCCAGCAAAATCGCGGATGTTGTATGTCACTACGCTATCACACCCCGCTTTAACTGCCAGTTCTAACACCATGTCATCTTTTGGATCGGGCAGGAAAGGTCGCCAAAGAAAGAATATTTGGTGATGGGTGGCAACAGCACAGTGAAAGTTGAGGAAATCCTGTACATCTGAAGCATTAATAGCTAGACCTGCCAATTTCCGTAATAAGACCTCCTCATACTCTAGAACTAGTACTCTGAGGCAGAAGTAGATCTACTATTTAAGGGTAGAGCGAAGGGACCTGAGTTGCCATGCCAAGACTAGCGG
>JBARVK010000278.1:0-4159 GCA_049646225.1 Nodosilinea sp. | reverse complement strand
TAGATAACTGGAATGCGCAGAGTCTCAAAAACCTCTCGGGCCAGGCTGGGTGCCCGCTCTCTCAGAATGACGTGGATGTCGACATCTTGGCCCAGGCGCTTGCTCAGCATTTGTCTGGCGAACAAAGCAGGAGCTGCAATGTTCTCGATAACGTGGGATATGTTGGTGTCTAGCTCTGGTCGACCATCCAACAAAAACGTTTCTGGATAATCTAAAATTTGCTCTCCCTTGAAAACTTTGGAAAGAGCTCTGTACAGCTTCCAACGGGTTGAGCCTCCCCGCCTAGGTTGGCTAAGGCCTGATTGGACATCTACCTTGACTTGTAGAGGCGGTAGGTGTTCCTCAGGCATGAATATCCTTTCAATCTCAGAGCGCAGTGTGTCTCCTAACGCTGTGGGATAGGAAAAAATCATTGAAGAGGGAATGTTTAAGTCAGGCAAAACCTCGACAAATGACAAATCCATGTGCTGCCCCAATAAATGTACAATATGACTGCGAAATATTACAAAAACGGTTCCAATTTAAATAATTGCCAAATAAACCATAAAAAGCTGCTCAATGATAGCCTGAATAGGGCTTGAGTGGCCTAGGTCTTAGCACTTAAAAATCATGTTGAAGTCCAGCTGAGACTTCAAATGTTGGCGCTCTGAGTTCCGTGATTTTGTCAATGGTTTTAGCCTGTGGTGCAGAAAGCAGTGAGCTTAAGCGGTTCGTGCAGCCCATGCTCGGCCATCTCCCTGAAACCTGAGGGGGCTAAAACAGGGGATGAGGGGCTGACAAATAAGCAATGAGCATCTACCTTAATCCGTATATTTAATGCAAATAGAGCTCTTTAAACCATTTGAGGCGGCAACCACATACTTCCTTCACCGTTAGGTCTCTTCATTTAGGGTTTGGTTAAAGGGATATGGGTCGTGGCTAGACCCAGGGCAGGGGCATAGAGAACGGGCGGCGGCGTTCAGCCTTGGGCATTGGCCGACGGGCTTTCGTGGCGATCGCAGGTCAGTCTCCCCTACCCCACCTGTGCCGGGGAGATTGACAAGTGTTTATAAATGTTAAATTGATAGGGCGTTGTCACAAAACCCTAAGACATGCCCAAATCGGACCCTTCTGCTAAGAAAACGGCTGCCTCTAAGAAGGTCCGAGCGTCTGATAACCGCAGCAACGGCAACTCCACCCCAGGGCTGGCCTACCATCACGCCGCCATTGACGACCAGGTGATTCGCATTCGGGGTGCCCGCCAGCACAACCTCAAGAACCTGGATCTGGAGATTCCCCGCAACCAGCTGATTGTGTTTACCGGGGTGTCGGGCTCGGGCAAGTCATCGCTGGCCTTTGACACTATTTTTGCCGAGGGTCAGCGCCGCTACGTGGAATCGCTGAGCGCCTATGCCCGCCAGTTTTTGGGCCAGGTCGATAAGCCCGATGTGGATGCGATCGAGGGGCTGAGCCCGGCCATCTCTATCGACCAAAAATCGACCTCCCACAACCCCCGCTCTACGGTGGGCACGGTGACGGAGATCTACGACTATTTGCGCCTGCTCTACGGGCGGGCGGGCGATCCCCACTGCCCCCACTGCGATCGCAGCATTTCGCCCCAGACCATCGACCAGATGATTGACCAGGTGATGGCCCTGCCCGATCGTACCCGTTTCCAAATTCTCGCCCCGGTGGTGCGGGGCAAAAAGGGTACCCATAAAAAACTGCTCTCCAGTCTGGCCTCCGAGGGCTTTGTGCGGGTGCGGGTGAATGGTGAAATTCGCGAGCTCACCGACAACATCGAGCTCGACAAGAACTACAGCCACAACGTCGAAGTGGTGGTCGATCGCCTGGTCAAGAAAGAGGGGCTGCAGGATCGCCTGGCCGATTCTCTACGCACCTGCCTGAAGCGATCGGAGGGGATCGCGGTGGTAGAGATTCTGGCCGAAAAGCCTCAGACCGCCGAGGCACCCGCGTCCGGCAGCAACGTAGTGTCCATAGCTGATCGTCTGCCCCAGGCCGCCGAGGTCGAAGGCCAGTATGGATTGCCAAGGGAGCTGGTTTTTTCAGAAAACTTCGCCTGCCCCGAGCACGGCGCGGTGATGGAGGAGCTATCCCCCCGGCTGTTCTCCTTTAACTCGCCCTACGGGGCCTGCCCCAACTGCCACGGATTGGGCAGCCTGCGCACCTTTTCCGCTGATCTGGTAGTGCCCGACCCGACGCTGCCGGTGTACGCTGCGATCGCCCCCTGGTCTGAAAAAGACAACACCTACTACTTCTCGCTGCTCTACAGCGTTGGCCAGGCCTTTGGCTTTGAGATTCAGAGCCGGTGGGAGCAGCTCACCCCCGAGCAGCAGCACATCGTGCTCCACGGCAGCGAGGAGAAGATATATATAGAGTCAGACTCGCGCTACCGCGATCGCAAGGGCTACCACCGCCAGTACGAGGGCGTGCTGCCCATCCTCGATCGCCAGTACCGAGACAGCTCTTCTGAGCTGCACAAGCAAAAGCTCGAAAAGTACCTGATCGACCAGACCTGCGAGGTCTGCCGGGGCACCCGGCTCAAGCCCGAGTCTAACGCCGTGCGCATTGGCCCCCACTCGATCAGCGACCTCACCAACGTCTCCATTCGCGAGTGCCTCAAGCGCATTCGCATCCTGGTGGGCGAAGAGGTGGTGGGCGAAGGGGGCAATTCGCCCAAGCTTTCGGCCCGGCAGCTCCAGATCGGCGCGCTAGTGCTGCGCGAAATTCGCGCCCGACTCCAGTTCATGATGGATGTCGGCCTCGACTATCTCACCCTGCACCGCACGGCGATGACCCTTTCCGGCGGCGAGGCCCAGCGCATTCGCCTGGCCACCCAGATTGGCTCTGGCCTGACAGGCGTCCTCTACGTGCTGGATGAACCCAGCATTGGTCTGCACCAGCGCGATAACGATCGTCTGCTCAATACCCTCACCCGCCTGCGTGACCTGGGCAACACCCTGATTGTCGTTGAGCACGACGAAGACACGATCCGCGCCGCTGATCACCTGGTGGATATTGGCCCTGGGGCGGGTATTCACGGCGGGGCGATCGTGGCCGAGGGCGATCTCAAGACCCTGATGACCGCCAAAGACTCCCTCACTGGGGCCTACCTGTCAGGACGAATTTCAATTCCGACCCCCGCCGAGCGGCGACCGGGTAACGGGCGATCGCTGACCATCAAAAACGCCCACCGCAACAACCTCAAGCACCTCGATGTAGACATTCCCCTGGGCGAGCTGGTCTGCATTACCGGCGTCTCTGGCTCGGGCAAATCGACCCTGATCAACGAGCTGCTCTACCCCGCCCTGCAGCACCACTTTGGCAGCAAGGTGCCTTTTCCTAAGCACATGGACAAGCTCGACGGGCTCAAGGCGCTAGACAAGGTAATCGTGATCGACCAGTCCCCCATTGGCCGCACGCCCCGCTCTAACCCCGCCACCTATACCGGCGTCTTTGACGTAATCCGCAACCTGTTCACCGAAACCATTGAGGCCAAGGCGCGGGGCTACAAGGCAGGCCAGTTCTCCTTCAACGTCAAGGGCGGACGCTGCGAGGCCTGTGGTGGCCAGGGCGTCAACGTGATTGAAATGAACTTTCTGCCCGATGTGTACGTGCAGTGCGAGGTGTGCAAGGGAGCACGCTACAACCGCGACACCCTTCAGGTCACCTACAAGGGCAAAAACATCTCCGATGTGCTGAATATGACCGCCGAAGAAGCCCTGGCCTTTTTCGAGAATATTCCCCAGGCCGCCAGCCGCCTGCAAACGATGGTGGATGTGGGGCTGGGCTACATTCGCCTGGGGCAAACGGCCCCTACCCTATCCGGCGGCGAGGCCCAGCGCATGAAGCTGGCCTCGGAGCTGGCCCGCCGCTCCACGGGCAAAACCCTGTACCTAATCGACGAGCCCACCACCGGCCTGTCGTTCTACGACGTACACAAGCTGCTGGACGTGGTGCAGCGCCTGGTCGATAAGGGCAACTCGGTGCTCACCATCGAGCACAACCTGGACGTGATTCGCTGCTCTGACTGGATCATTGATCTGGGGCCGGAGGGGGGCGATCGCGGCGGCGAGCTGATCGCGGTGGGCACCCCCGAAGAGGTGGCCCAGGTGCCCGGCTCGTACACGGGCAAATACCTGGCCAAGGTGCTAGAGCA
>JBARVK010000277.1:0-2838 GCA_049646225.1 Nodosilinea sp. | reverse complement strand
GGCCAGATGAATGGCGGTGTCGTACAGATTCCCCAGGCTAGAACCGTATCGCCGGGGTTCTTTCCTGTCTACAATGCCCTGACTGCGATCGCGATCGCCAACCTACTAGGGATCGATGGCGAGACCGCTGTTGCCGGGCTCGCAACCTTCAAACCCGCCTTTGGCCGAGGCGAAATTTTGGTGCTTCAGCAGGGCAGCAAACAGGTTAACTATCGTCTGCTGCTGGTCAAAAATCCGGCCAGCTTTAGCCTCAGTCTAGAGCTGCTGCGCAATATTCCCCAACTCAAGCTCATTCTGGCCATCAACGACAATACCGCCGACAGCAAAGACGTCTCCTGGCTGTGGGACAGCGAGCTAGAGCGACTCAACCAGGCCAATATCGACTGGATTCTCTGCACCGGCATTCGCGCTAAAGATATGGCCGTGCGACTCAAATACGCCCTCGATGCCCCCTCTGGCCCCATCCCCACCGCAGAATCGATCCGCCAGGCCATTGATCTATCTTTTGAGAAAGCCCGCTCCAGCGATACGGTATTTGTGCTGCCCACCTACACCGCCATGCTGGAGTTACGCAAACTCATGGGCAAAAGCCTCGACATTGTCTAATTCCCCCTCTCCCCCATCTCCATGCCCTACGCTCTCACCATCACCCACCTCTACCCCGACTACCTCAACCTCTACGGCGATACCGGCAACCTGATCGTGCTGCGTCGCCGCTGCCAATGGATGGGCATTGACTGCACTGTAAACGCTCTGTCGATGGGGGAATTGGCCCAGGCTGGCACCACCGACCTCTACTTTATGGGCGGTGGCCAAGACACTGACCAGGTCGCTGTCGTCAAAGACTTTCACCAGCTCAAGTACGACGCCATCCGAGCCGATACCGAGGCCGGCGTTGTATTTCTAGGCGTGTGCGGCGGCTACCAGCTAATGGGCAACACTTTTCTCATGGGCAATGGTGAAGAGACCCGTGGGCTGGGCATTATTAACGTCAACACCCGTGCCCCGGGCACCGACGTCAAACAGCGGTGTATTGGCAATCTAGTGGTTGAACTCGCCCCTGCCATCTATGCTGACATGGAGACACTGTACGCGCATCCCCGCAATATCCCCAAGACTCTAGTTGGGTTTGAGAACCACTCGGGTCAAACCTACCCGGGTGACGGCGTTGACCCCCTAGCCAGAACGATCGCTGGTTTTGGCAACAATGCTACCGCTAAGTACGAAGGGGCACGCTATAAAAACGTGTTTGGCAGCTACATGCACGGCTCGCTGCTGCCCAAAAATCCCCATTTTGCTGACTACCTGATCGGGCTGGCCCTCCGCCGTCGGTACAACGATGACTCCATTACCCTGCCTAGCCTCCCTGACACCGAAGAATGGGCGGCCCACACCTATGCTGTGCAACGCTATGGCTAAGGCGACCCTGCCATGAAGGCAACCCCTAAGGTTTTAGTTGGTCAGCGATCGCCCAAAAGTTCCTGGCTTGCCGTTAACCTGTCGGCAGCGCTCCCCGGCCTAGGGCAACTGTACAACGGCGCGATCGCTCGTGGTCTGGCGATCGCCTTCGCCCACGGGGGACTGGTTGCCTTTATTCTTTGGTCAATTTTTGCGGCCCAGGGCAATACCCTGCGGGGGCTGATGTCTCTGGTGCCTCTGCTCAGCCTATATCTATTCAACCTGTGGGATAGCCACCACGCCGCCAATCGGGGCATTACCCTCAACGAGTTTAGTCCCCTGACCTATCGATCTGGCGATCCCTGGTATCCCGTCTTTCTCTCACAGGTACTGCCGGGGCTGGGACATCTGTTTTTGCAGCGGGCCGCGATCGGGGGTGCGCTGCTAATTTTGGGCATTCTGACCGCCTACCTGGCCAATTTTAACCCAGCTCTATTGCCCCTTACGCCTATTATTTGGGCCGTAGGCTGCGGGTTAGCCTACGGCACCGCCCCAGCTCGACAGCGCCAGTGGGATTGGCTAGGGTTACTCCTCACCGCCGTCATTGTCACTCGGCTGGCGGTTAGCTCCATTCCCTTTGTGGTGCCGCAGCTGGTGGTGCAGTGCATCGTGCCCAGCGAGTCGATGCTGCCCACGCTGGAAGTGCGCGATCGCATCTTCGTGCGTTCCCGACCATTAGACCATTCCCTCTCAGTGGGCGAAATTATTGTTTTTTCCAATCCCGAACGCACGCCACTTGAGCAAGCTGGAGACCTCGACAACCTCATGGTTAAGCGCATTGTTGGCCTGCCTGGTCAGCGGGTCGAGATTCACTCAGGTCAGGTGTGGATCAACGGCACCCCCCTCGCTGAACCCTACCTCACAGAGTCAATGGGTTACAGCTGGGGGCCTGAGACTGTTCCCGAGGGATATCTGTTTGTGCTCGGCGACAATCGCAACAACAGCCGGGACTCCCACGTCTGGGGATTTTTACCTCGCCCCTACGTGCTAGGCAACGCTTACAAAGTCTATTGGCCACCCCAGCGAGTTCAGGCGCTGCCTTAGGCCCCGGTCATCCTATTCAGTAGCGAGGTTCTTTGCTTCCAGGTCAACGGACCAAACCAGTATCCCGCAGAAATCTTTATAGCTGCTCTTGTTTTTGCACTATGTCCGGATGATTCAAACTATTATTTATGGGCTTTTCACAAACAAACGATTTGACTTTACCTGTTTCTCACAATGTTAATCCAGGTCAGGGCTAAGCTAGCCCCTAGGTAAAATCCAAGCAGAGAGACAACTGTATTGAACCTCAGCCCAGGCAAAGGTATTTCAATAGTCTCGTGGTGTTCAACTTCACAATTAAGTTCAAAGCGTGTTAACACGGCTAAAGATGGTCATTTA
>JBARVK010000276.1:0-10911 GCA_049646225.1 Nodosilinea sp. | reverse complement strand
GCCTACAAACGCAAACCGATTGTCACAGACCCAAAACTTTTCGTGGGTGCCCAGCAGCTTCAGCTTCATCAGATGAGGGTAGTGGTTCCGCAGTTGGCAAAGCTGAGGTAGAGCATTGTATCGGTATCTTGCCTCTCCCCGAGCATTGATGCGCCAGGTTCCCCGACTAATCTGAATCGTGCTGCCAATGTCGTGACCATATCCCCAGCCAATTTCAATCTGGCAGTTTTGATCCAGCCGTGCCCGCAGACGAAAGAGTAAATCATCATCCAGACTTTGGCGAGTCAGCCAGGGGCAAACGATAATTAGACGGTCTCTAGCTTGAGAAATGGCTTCGTACAGGGCCTCCCGACTTCCTGTTCTGCCCCAAACCAATCGAGAGGTAGGACGATTGAGTGGTTGATTGAGGGCAATCGCTAGGGCCTCTACCCCATGATTATTGGCCAGGGCATTGGCCTGAATGAGAATGTCACGAATTAGCGTTAGCTGGTGCTGAGTGTCCATAGATGAGGCATGTTGAGCAATATTCTGCATGGTTGCCGACCTCCCTACTTCCGTACCCGACGGCAGACAGCGTTGTGCCAGTAGGCTGTCACCACATGAGGAATCTCAGCCTCGTGAACACAGACGACAGTCAATCCTCGAAGCTTATCTGTAAGTTGAGCATAGGGCGACTGTTTGAGGATGCGATCGTTGAGGGTGTAAAGCAGCGCGCCTCGGTTGTAGCGCTTCTTGCCATACATCAGGGCAATCTCTATCATCGAGTCAGAAATTGCCCGTTGCTGTTGCCGCCGCTGTAAATGGTTCCGGTCTTTAACTCGATAGGCTGTCAGGAAGCGTTTTGCTTGTTTAATTTTTCCGTCAGTTAGAATGAGCTGTTCGATTTGCTTGTGAGTATCCATAGGTTTGCCTGCGATATGTTCTGTGAAGCTTGACGGTATTACCGTTGCGCTTCTGACATAAGCCTATGAATTCTTCAAAGCTCGTAGGTCTACGATAAGTAGAAATCAAATAGAAATTAAGTAGAAATTGTGGCAGTTCGACTCCCTGAAGGCCGCATCGAAGCCGAACTACTTAAAGATATAGACCTTGCCCTCCATGCTCAAGCACGCCTGTCCTTCGGTAAAGCCCGCGAGCTAGCCAATCTAGACCACCGGCAATTCAGCCAGCTTCTAGGCGATGGCCGAAGGCCGGTCTTTGACCATCGCAACATCCCCCGACACTACTCCGAAACCGAACTCGCAGAAGACCTAGACTATGCCCGTCGTCAGTAACACCTCACCCCTGCTCAGCTTTTGCAAGAGAGTGGCGAACTGGACTGACCTGTTTCCGAACCCCAGTTATACGATGACGCAGCGGGCCAAAATGCGATCAAAACCTGGAATCTCTGCGCTGTGACGGGCGGTTTAGGCTAGAATCGCTGGCAGATTGTGGCAGTAACGAAAGCAATGGTAAAGGGTTTGAAACGGAGCAACGGAACGCGAGTACAGCTTTGGCAGCGGCAGGGTTTGAGGCCGGGGGCCGTTGTCCTGGGGTTGATGCTGGCACCCGTGCTGGGGTTCTGGAACCCGGCAAAGGCCCAGTTTCCGCCCTGTCCGCCCCCCTCGGCCAACGAGTACCTGTTGCTAGTGCGCAGCAACACCGAGGCCGAGCGCGATCGCGTGCAGGACCTGTTGCCCTCCAACAGCACTGTTTTGGTCTGCGACTACCTCAACGATACGGTCGTGAGGGCTGGCGGCTTCACCAGTTTGGAGAATGCCAACGCCTGGGCCCAGTACATGACCGAGGTCGAGGGCTTTCAGGCCTTTGTCGCCCGCCCGGCCACCACCGTCGCTCAGCCTGCACCTGTCAACGGTAGCCCGACAGATCAGGCCCCGACGGCTTCGGCCACTGGCACGACTCCAACCGCTACCAGCACGACTCCAAGCAGTGAAGCGTCAACCAACGGTGGTACTACAGCGGCTCAGCCCCAGTCAACCGCCTACGCGCCCCAGCCATTGGGCACAGGCTTTGCGGTGCTGGTCGACTACCAGTATCAGCCAGAAACCGCGATCGCCATTCAGCGCCAGGTGGGTCAGGCGGTGGGGCTAGCGGTGCACCGCCAGCGCTCGTACCTGCTGATTGCCCACAGCCCCGATGTCGATGGGGCGGCCTCCACCCTGACGGTGCTCACCAGTCTTAACATTCCCGGCTTTATTGTCGATAGCCAGGATGTGGTGATGCTGACCCCGGCCGTGGCGCTCACGGCCCAGTGAAGTCTCTTAGCAAAACAGATACTATCAGGCTCGCTTAAGTGGTCTTAATGCCGAATCTAAATCGTATACCCCCGATCTCATACAGGCGGATGTCGTAGGGGCAAACGGTGTTTGCCCAGCCCAATCGGGGTTAGCCAGAGAGGATTTCGGCAATCTGTCATTCCCACGGAAGTGAGAATCCTTGTAGATAAGCTGCTTCAGAGACGATTCCCGCCTCTGCGGGAATGACCAGCAAGCCGATTGGCGTCAATAGGCCGGGGCCGCCAGGTAAGAAATCATCACGCCCAAAATCGATCCGGCAATCACCTGAAACGGGGTGTGGCCCAGCAGTTCCTTGAGGCGGTCTTCGCGGATTTCGGGCTTTTCCTGAAACAGCTCATCAATAATTTGGTTGAGCACCTTAGCCTGCTTGCCCGCCGCCTGCCGCACCCCCGCCGCATCGTACATGACAATAATCGAAAAAACCGATGTGGCCGCAAAGAGGGGGCTGGCCCAGCCCAGGGTTTGACCCACGCCGCAGGCCAGGGCCGTGACCAGGGCCGAGTGGGCGCTGGGCATACCGCCGGTACCCACCATTACCCGCAGGTTGAGCTTGCGGTGTCGCACCAGTTCAATAAAGGCCTTCAGTACCTGCGCCGTAAAGCAGGCAATCAAGGCCACAATCAGCACGTGGTTGTTGAGAATATCGCTAATACTATCCATCGGCTCAGGCAACCCTAGGGCGTGTCGTCAATTTAGTAGGTGCGCGCAACAATAAAATCTGCGATCGCCAGTAGGGGCAGGCGCAGGTCGCCAAATCCGGCCAGACTTGCTTTGGCCGCCTCAATCAGCTGGTTAGCCTGGCGGCGCGATTCATCCAAACCCCAGAGGCTGGGGTAAGTGACCTTTTGGGCGGTAATATCTTTGCCTACCGACTTACCCAGGGTTTCGGGGGTAGAGGTAATGTCGAGAATGTCATCGACAATTTGAAAAGCCAGGCCAATGCGCTGGGCGTACTGGCGCAGATGATCGATATCGTCATCGCTGGCCCCGGCTAGCATAGCCCCGGACGTCACCGAAATTTCTAGCAGGGCCGCCGTTTTGTGGTTGTGGATATAAGTTAGGGTGTCAAGCGACACGTCTGGATTGCCCTCGCTCGCCAAATCGACAATTTGGCCTCCCACCAACCCTTCTCCACCCACGGCTTTGCCCAGGCCGGCAATCACCCGAAGCATCTGCTCTGGGGCGGCTCCTCGGGTTTGGGTGGCCACATGCTCAAAGGCGTAGGACAGCAGACCATCCCCGGCTAAAATCGCCACATCTTCGCCGTAGACCTTGTGGTTGGTGAGGCGGCCCCGGCGGTAGTCGTCGTTGTCCATAGCGGGCAAATCGTCGTGGATCAGCGACATAGTGTGAATCATTTCGAGGGCACAGGCCGTCGGCATGGCCATCTCGATGCTGCCCCCCGCGAGTTCGCAACTGGCCAAACAGAGAATAGGCCGCAGACGCTTACCCCCGGCCAGCAGCGAGTAGCGCATAGCCTCGTAGAGGGTTTCGGGGTATCGCAGGGCCAGGGCCTGGTCGAGGGCGACCTCGACCCGCTGACGCTGCTCAGCCAGATAGGCCTCCAGATCGAACTGGTCAGCCGATGACGGTCTGGAATCGAGGGAGTTGGTGGGCACCATAGCGGCAACAGGCGGGATAAACGAAAATGAGTAACGAAGTTTAAACGGAAACGGGTTGAGGATAGCTATTCTCTTAACTAGGTCGTTAGAGATCAGCCGTTAGAGGCGACTGCGGTAGCTGGTAACGGTGTTTTCAAGCAGCATGGTTACCGTCATGGGGCCAACGCCGCCGGGCACCGGGGTAATCGCCCCCGCCACTGGCTGCACCGAGGCAAAGTCGACATCACCCACCAGCTGGGCTGACCCATCGGGCTGCTCGACCCGATTGATACCAACATCAATGACGACGCTGTCGGGTTTAATATCGGCAGCCGTAATCATACCGGGGCGACCCACCGCCGCCACTAGAATATCAGCTTGCCGCATCAGCGCGGGTAAATCGACGGTGTGAGAATGGGCCAGGGTGACGGTGGCGTTGGCTTCGATTAGCATCAGGGCCATGGGTTTGCCCACTAAAATGCTGCGGCCCACCACCAGGGCATTGGCCCCCACCAGGTTAATGTTGGCTGACTCTAGCAGGCGTATCACACCGTAAGGAGTACAGCTGCGCAGCCCAGGCTCACCGCGCACCAGTCGGCCTAAATTGATGGGGTGTAGCCCGTCGACGTCTTTATCGGGGTCAATGGCGTTGAGCAGCGCGACGGCGTCGAGATGGGCTGGCAGGGGTAGCTGCACCAAAATACCGTCGACACGGGGGTCAGCATTGAGCTGCTTCAGCAGGGCGGTCACCTCGGCCTGGGTGACGGTGGCGGGCAAGTGTTTGCCGTAGGATGCAATGCCGACCTGGCGACAGGCTCGCTCTTTGTTGCGCACGTAGGCGGCGCTGGCGGGGTTGTCGCCCACCATGACCACAGCTAGCCCGGGAGAACGGTAGCCCTGGTCGGTGAGGGCTTGAATCTCCTGGGCGAGCTGGGCTTGAATTTTCTTGGCGAGGGCTTTGCCGTCGAGCAGTAGAGTCATGGCCGGGGTGCGTTAACCTGTATCTCGGATATCTCAACTGGAGGGGTATTGGTTCCCCTTAGCCAAGTTTGGCCAAAGTCGAGCATTCTGACGTTTTACAGTGTCTCAGATTTTGCTCCTCTGTTGCGCTTTTGGGGGCCAGCGATCGCCGGTAAGGGCTGTAATCTCACTCCTACGAACGGTACGATGACTCACGTAAAGCACTGTTTTACTCGATACGGGGTGATGGGCGGCCTCGGCCTGGCCCTGGTGGCCATCACCAGCTGCGGGGCCAGCCTCGATGTAGGGGTGGTCTATGGGCTGCGCGATCGCCTCAGCACCTGGCCTGGCCTGGCCAGCCTCGACCCTGTGACCCCGATCGCTGAGGTCAGTCAGAGCCAACGCTCTACGGTTTATTTAGAGGGCACCGTAGAGCGCCATCTGCCCCTGGTGGGTCAGGGGCTGTACGAACTGGTAGACGAGTCAGGGGCGATCTGGGTACTGAGCAGCACGACACCTCCTCCTGTCGGCACTTTGATCACCATTCGGGCTGCGATTCAGTACGAGCAGATTTTGCTACAGGGTCAAGACATTGGCCAGTCCTATGCCCAAGAGCTAGAGCGCCTGCCCCAGGACTAGTGGCCGCGACTCGGGGGATTGCCATCATGGCTCAAGGGTGTTCTTTCTCTACTGTAGGGGCATGGAAAATGGTAATCTCTTAGACATGCTGTGTTGTAGATATTCAAACTGGTAGGAGAGGATTAGGGTAAATGAAACAATTGGTTGGCCTACTCGTTGCGCTGGCGGTGCTGTTGGGCTGGGTAAGTAGCCCTGCTATGGCACAGCCCATCTCTGGGGCAGACCTCTTTAGCGCTCCCCTTGAGGCCATGACTTGGCTGGCGGCATCTTCCTCGGAAAATGCGGTCGATGCCAAGCTAAAGACGGAATACGGTTCTAAGCTCGATCTGAACAACGCTAACGTCCAGAACTTTAGAAGCTATCCTGGTCTGTACCCCACTCTGGCCCGCAAAATTTTGCTCAACGCGCCCTACGAAAGCGTAGACGATGTTCTAGATTTGCCCGGTTTGAGTGAGCAACAGCTCGACATTCTGCGGTCTAATCTCGATAACTTCACCGTTACCTCCGTTGATCCTGCCTTTGTAGAAGGGGCAGACCGCTTTAACAACGGTGTTTACAAATAGGTTTACACCTGGGCAATAGATTGTTTACGTTGTCTTAGCCTAGCGGCCCTGGCTGGTCGAGTTGACTTTACAGGTCAATGATCACGAGCCAGGGCTTTTAGTATCTAAATCCTTTGGACCATCTGGGGAGTTGCTTTTGACCAAGTCTGATCTGGCCGCAGCCCAGGGCTACCGCTTTGACCTGTTGGTGGTTGGCGGCGGGGCCGCTGGACTGTATGCGGCGCTGTCGGCTCCCCCCCAGTGGCACATTGGGCTGGTGACCAAAGACACGCTGTCGATTTCAGCCAGCGATTGGGCTCAGGGGGGCATTGCGGCGGCGATCGGGGCTGACGATGCGGTGTCGCTGCATGTGGCCGACACCCTGAGCGCCGGGGCGGGGCTGTGCGACCCCGAAGCGGTAGAGCATTTGGCTAGCCATGCCTCAACCTGTATCGAGCGGCTGGTCGCGCTGGGTGTAGCCTTCGATCGCACCCATGGCCAGCTGGCCATGACCCTAGAGGCGGCCCACTCGCGCCGTCGCGTGCTCCATGCCGCCGATACTACTGGCCGGGCGATTGTATCGATTTTGGCGGAGGCGGTGCTGCAAAAGCCCAATATCACCGTGCTTCAGCAGGCCTTTGCCCTCGACCTGTGGCTAGAGGACGGGCGATGTCGGGGGGCCGTGGTGGTTCATGATCACCAACTGTGCTGGGTGTCGGCCCGGGCCACGGTGCTGGCCACCGGCGGCGGCGGTCAGGTCTATGCCCAAACCACTAACCCGGCGGCCAGCACGGGGGATGGAGTGGCGATGGCCTGGCGGGCCGGAGCGCAGCTGCGCGATCTGGAATTTGTGCAGTTTCACCCCACCTCGCTGGCCCAGCCGGGGGCACCGCCTTTTTTGATCAGTGAGGCGGTACGCGGTGAGGGGGCTCACCTGGTCGATGGCCAGGGCGATCGCTTTGCCTTTGCCTACCACCCCGATGGCGAACTGGCTCCCCGCGACGTGGTCAGCCGGGCGATTTTTCACCACCTGCAAAAGACGGGTGATCGCCAGGTATGGCTCGATCTGCGGCCCATTCCGAGCGATCGCATCCAGTACCGCTTTCCCAATATTTTGCAGGTGTGTCGCAACTGGGGCTGGGATCCGCTGAGTCAGCCCATCCCCGTTTCACCCGCTGCCCACTACTGGATGGGGGGCATTACCACCGATATCCACAGCCAAACCTCAGTGCCAGGTCTATATGCGGTGGGTGAAAATGCCAGCACGGGCGTACACGGAGCCAACCGACTAGCCAGCAATTCGCTGCTAGAGTGCCTGGTCTACGGTGCCGAGCTAGCCCACCTGGAGTTGCCGCCCGCCGCTGCCGCCCCCACGCCATCAACCGCTGATCCGCCAACCCTGCCTGCCCTAGAGGCCCTCGCCCAAGACTGGGCCGAGCATGCTGATGACGTTTGTGCCACCGTGCAGGGGCAGCGAGAACGATTGACCCAGTTGATGTGGGAGGCCGCCGCTATCAGCCGTAACCAGGCCGGGCTGGAGGCGGCGATCGCCACCCTCAGCCAGTGGCGCAACGAGTGGCAGCAGCACCCGCTACAGGCGCTCACCACCCTGCCCGCTGACCAAACCTATGCCCTGCCCCAAAACCTGAGCTGGCCGCTCGTGCGCGCCTGGGGCGAACTGGGCAACCTGCACGACATTGCCTGGCTAATTCTCAACAGCGCCGCCTTTCGCACCGAGAGCCGGGGCGGTCACTTTCGCCAGGACTATCCCCACACCAGCGCAGATTGGCAGGTGCATACGGTAGTCGAAGGCGATCGCTGGGCCAAATCTCCGACCATTGAGACCTAGGGGGAATGGTATAGCTATAGCCCCATAGTTAAGGACAGAAGTTTAACGCCGTCATTGCTCCGAAAATAGCTTACGCCTGTCATTCCCGCAGCAGCGGGAATCCATTCAGATCAGCTGCTCCATTGGATGCCCGTCTGCACGGGCATGACGGTACTCGGTCGGTGCCATAACGTAAACAGGCCCCATTTTCATTGTTTGGGGTGACGCGCTAGCGACATGGACGATTCCCGACCCTGTGGGAATCCAACCTGGAGAAATCGCTCTCAAATGGATTCCCGCTGCTGCGGGCATGACGGACAGCTACTAACATTGCAAGAAGTGTTCTGACGATGACAGCTACGGCTGTAGGGCTGGATTGGCGATTTTAGATTTTGGCCTGCAGGTACCCAGGGCTGCCCCCCATCTCCCCCACACGCCTACTCCATCACTCCACCACTCCATAACTCCCCTACCGCCGCTTTCCTACCCGAGCCGATCGCTGCTTGAGCTTGGGCTTCGACTTCCGCCGCTTTCTCTTGACCGCTGACGATAGCCAATCGGCAACGTAGTGGCTGAGCGCCCCCAGTTCTAACCCCACCACTAGGGCCAGCCACCAGGGCCAATAGGTTACTAAAACCCAGCCTAGCCCCTCCTTCAGATCGGCCCAGCTCAAGGCGGTGCGCTGGACACGATTGAGCACATCGACGACAATCAGGCCAGCCAAACTGAGCCAGAACGACAGGTACAGCACCCGCCCCACGGTTCCAATAATAGGCCCGTGGGACCAGCGCGATCGATGGCGAATGCGGCCTTGGTAGGGTAGCCAGATCCACCGTAGCCAGCCCCAGCGCTTGTACTGTACGGAGTGAATATCGAGGTCAGGGCCTAGCACCCAGCCCCCCAGCAGAAACCCCAGACTAACCACAGCAGTCAGCCAGCCGCTGAGGGTGAGGCGCAGAGCAACCAAGACCACCAGCGGTAGGGCCCAGAGGGTAATGCGATCGTGGGTGCGGCCTGAAGACATAGCACAGATGTATCAGGGTTTGGGCTGGCTGGCAAGCAATCGCCCCCAGCCGATGGGGGACAGATCAATTTTTCTAGGGGGTTGGCACCAGTTAACTGCGGATAGCCTCAAGAATCAGCGGTTCCAGCCCGTAGCCTGGATTTTTGGGTCGGGCGTGGCAATGCTGATGAGACCAAGATTATAGCCAGAATTGATGACAGACCCTAGGGCTGGGGAGAGTCTGCTATGCGTTGATCGGCGAAATAACGATTCAACTCCGGGCTGACAACCATATAAAAGGCCGTCAGCGAGCTAAGGCAGGCCAAAACTACGCTACCTGCGACTAAAACCGTAGAGAGTTTTGAGCCGAGCGCTAGCACCATGGCCACCAACACAACCACCAGCAGGCTAAAGATACCGACCAGCAGCCACTTAGCCCACCGCTTGCCTCGAACGGTGAAGTACATCACGGCAACGGTAGGCAGGATGCGAGCGATCGCCCAAAGATCTCGGGCCAGTATGACCAACGCTATGTCTAAAAGGCAGATCAGCGAAAACAGTACGAGTAGCCGATTGCGAGCGCTCATTGCGGCGTGATTTAGCGGTGTCATAGGTTTTTAGAATCATTGAATCATGGCTAAACCAGCTAATGAGGGAGAGCCCCCCAAAAGCGGAAATCGCCTAGACTATGAGCCTACCCCTTAGCCCAGCACCCGAGTTCCTATGCTGACCCAGACACCGCCTTTGCCGCTTGATTTTGTGCGTCAGCACTTCCCGGCCCTAGCGGGAGATTGGGTGTTTTTTGACAACGCAGGTGGCTCGCAGATTCTCAAGCCCGTCGTCGATCGCATCACCGACTTTCTCTACGAGTCGAACGTGCAGCTGGGGGCCTCCTACGCGGTATCGCAGCGGGCTACCGAACGGGTCGCCGCTGGCACCAGGGCGATGGCCACGTTTATCAACGCGGCTGATCCAGCCGAAGTCATTCTCGGTCCCAGTACCTCGGCGCTGCTGCGCATGCTGGCCCAGTGCTTTCGGCCCACCCTACAGCCGGGCGACGAAATTATTGTCACCAACACCGACCACGAGGCGAACATTAGCCCCTGGACAGAGCTAGAGCGCGACGGCATCGTGGTCAAAACCTGGCGGGTGAAACCCACCACCTTTGAGCTAGAGCTGGGCGACCTGGAGGCGCTGCTGACACCGCGCACCCGACTGGTGGCGGTGACCCACACGTCGAATGTGCTGGGCAGCATTAATCCGGTGCGGGCGATCGCCGATCTGGTCCACGCCCACGGGGCGCTGCTGTGCGTGGACGGGGTCGCCTTTGCGCCCCACCGCCGCGTCGATGTGCAGGCGCTGGATGTCGATTTTTACACCTTTAGCCTGTACAAGGTGTACGGCCCCCACCAAGCGCTGCTCTACGGCAAAAAAGAGCTGCTGCTGGCGCTGCCAGGGTACAACCACTACTTTATTGACGACACGGCGATTCCCTATAAGTTTCAGCCGGGGGGCAGCAGCTACGAGCTGAGCTACAGCCTCACCGCCATTACCGACTACTTTGAGGCGCTGGGGCGGCACCATGAACTATCTGCCGATGCCGACCCCATTGACCAAGCCTTTGACCTGATTCAAGCCCATGAGGGAGAACTGAACCAGCGGCTGCTGTCGTTTCTGCACAGTCGGCCCACGGTGAAAATCATTGGCAAAGCCACGGCTGATCCGACCCAGCGAGTGTCCACGATTTCGTTTGTGGTGGAGGGGCTTAGCAGCGACCAGGTGCCGCCCCACCTGGATGCCCACAAGATTGGCATTCGCTACGGGCATTTTTACGCCCTGCGGCTAATCGAAGATCTGGGGCTGCTGCCAAACCAGGGGGTGGTGCGGGTCAGTATGGTGCACTACAACACGATTGAGGAATGCGATCGCCTGATTGAGCAGCTAGAAAGGGTGCTGTAGTGACCATAGCCACCAGAATTGGCAGCTTTAGCGCTCCTGCTGCACCCAACGAGTGAGCACGCGCATGAGTTTGCCAGAGCTG